>DATCXD010000107.1:0-2892 GCA_036566005.1 Micromonosporaceae bacterium
GTCGGCCGATCCCGCCGCTGCGCCGATCATCGATCCGCGTTACCTTAGCGCCGAGCCTGACCGCGAGATGGCGCTCCGGCAGGTTCGTACGATCCGTGAAGTCCTCGCGCAACCGGAGATCGCCCGGTTCATCAAGAGCGAACGACTGCCCGGGCCGGCCGCCCAGACCGACGAGGAGATCATGGCGTACGTGCGGCAGTACGCCTCCTGTGACTACCACCCGGTCGGCACGTGCAAGATGGGCGTCGACGGCGAGGCCGTGGTCGATCCCGAACTGCGTGTCCACGGACTGGAGCGCCTACGGGTCATTGACTCCTCGATCATGCCGAGGCTCGTCAGCGGCAACACGATGGCGCCGACGATGATGATCGCCGAGAAGGGCGCTGAGATGGTGAAGGCCGGGTCCGCGTCCTAGCCCCCGTCGTCCGTGCCTGGGCCTATCTCACAGGCGCGAACGACCTACTCAACCACGACCTAGTGCCGTGTGGTCGCGAGCATCTCGGCGAGCGCGTCCGGTTCGCTGAACATCGGCCAGTGCCCGGTCGGCAGCGTGAGTAGGGTCGCTCCTCGGAGACCGGCGAAGAACGGATTGCCTGAATCGATCATGTCGCGGACCGCGTCGAGCGGGATCGTGCACGAGATCAGCGTCTTCGGGATGCTGTCCACGGCACCCGTCAGGCGTTGCCGCTGGATCATCGTCGCGTAGGGATGTGGGGTCGCCCGGGCCCGCAGCTCCGCCAGCATTGTCTCGTCGAGCCCGGCCAGCGTGACCGGGTCCGCGACCGGGTCGAAGGCGATCGGAGCCAGCCAGCCGCCGTCGGCTCTCGCGTTCCGATCGGCGGCCTCGCGTGCCTCCGGCGGATTGAAGTCGGCCTGTGCGACGCCATCCGGGACGGGCCCACTGTCGACATACACCAGCGCCGCGACGCGCTCCGGCCGGCGGTCGGCCGCACCCGTCACCGGCGCGCCGGAGTAGCTGTGTGCCACCAGCACCACGTCGCGCAGGTCGCGGTCGTCGAGCACCCGCGTGATGTCACCGATGTGCGTGTCGAGCCCGATCGAACCGTCGCCTTCGCGGGCCCGCTCGGCGAGACCGGTGAGCGTGAGGGGATGCACGTCGTGACCGGCCTTCACGAGGAGATCGGTCACCTCACGCCAGACCCAGGCGCCGAGCCAGGCGCCTGGTACGAGCACGAAAGTGGACATGCGATCGACCGTACGTCCGGGCTGCGACACTTCGCCGGCCGCAGCGGATAGAGCGCCACCTGGAGCCGTTGTCAGACCCGGATGACGACCGTGTGCATGATCTTGTCGGAGAAGATCTGGCGCTTGCGGTCCCACAACGGCCACAGGTAGCCGAGCGGAAAGATGCCGCAGAGGTTGTCGAAGATGTGGCAGACATCGCGTACGAATGCGCGCCACGCGCCGATCGGTTGGCCGGAGGCCTCGCCGATGAGCTTCGTGGACAGCGCCTGTTTGCCCCAGCTCTGGCCGGTGCGACCGGCGCGGTACCAGCGGTTGTAGCCCCAGATGACCACGCTCAGAATGTCGAGGATCGTGGACACCGCGACCCGCCAGCCCGCATAGCCCCCGCCGACCGGTTGGGTGCCGCTGTACAGGATGATCTGGCCGATGCCGACCACGATCGCCGGGATCACCCAGTCGATCAGGAAGCTTGCCACCCGGACGATCCACGGCGCATACGGTGCGACGGGATAGGCGCCCGCGGGCGGATACGGCTGCCCGTACTGCGGCTGGCCGTACTGGGGTTGGCCGTATTGGGGTTGGCCGTACTGGGGTTGCCCGTACTGCGGTTGGCCGTACTGCGGTTGGCCGTACTGGGGCTGGCCGTACTGCGGAGCGCCCGGTGGTTGCCCGTACTGCGGTCCGCTCGGCGGCGGTTGTCCGTATTCCGGTGCGCTCGGCGGTGGTCCGTACTGGGGTTGGCCTTGCGGTGGTTGGCCGTACTGGGGTTGGCGGTACTGGGGTTGCCCGGATGCCGGCTCCGCGGGCGGCGGATACTGCGGCCCGCCGGGTTGATCCGGCTGGCCGGCGCGGGATGGCTCACCATCAGGATGATCGAGTGGGCGGTTCGGGTCCTCCGGCTGCATCGCCGCCTCCCTGGCTGGCGCCGGACAACCGGCGTCCGATCCGGTCGTTCACACAAAGACCGTTTAGCACAAAGACTAAGGAAACTGGCATATTGCCGTGGCCTTTTGGCGGACCGTGCTCTCAGAATAACAACCGCGTTCCCACACTTCAGGGACCATCTGTGACGGTGACGGCTGTCCGCGAGCGCCTGCGACGCGCGTATTGATCACGTTCGTACATGGCCATCGATCGTTCTTGAGCACAGCCGGGTCATGCGCGCCAGCGCTCGCTCGACCTCATCGGACCGACGGTCTCGGTCGCGTCGAGGTCACCGACCGACGACATGCCAGTTGGACTTCAAGATCCACGTGCCAAGGGCTCGGCGGACCCAGGCAGGCAGTTCGCCCCGTCAGCGGTCGGTGGCGTGCACGAGCCCGCCCGGCAGCGGGACACGGTCAACCGCCCGGTCGCACGCGATAAAACCCGGTGACGTCGGTGGCCATCCCCGCGATACTGGCCGACGTGGAGCAGGTCGAGGTCGTCGTCGCCCATAACGAGCGCGCGACCCTGCGCGTCGGTGACGTGTTCCTGAAGATCGACGCTGATCAGACGCGCATCGACGTCGAGGTAGAGGCGATGGCTCTGGCGCCGATCCCGACTCCGGAGGTGCTGTGGCGGAAGCCGCCCGTACTCGCGATCGCCGCCCTCCCGGGGATTGCGCTCGGGCGCCTCGGTGAGCCGTCGACCGCGTCGCCGGCGGCGTGGGCCGCGGCGGGTGCCGCCGTCCGGACGCTACACGAC
>DATCXD010000111.1:0-2976 GCA_036566005.1 Micromonosporaceae bacterium
CGGTTGGTTACCGTCGGGTTCGTCGCCGGCCGATTGGTTACCGCCCGGTTCGCCGCCGGTGGCTTGGTCGCCGGCTGTGCCGGAGAGTTCCGCGGTGCGTTCGGGGGCTGATGAGGGGCCGTCGATTCGGAGTGGTGCGTCCGCACTCGTACGGGACCCGCGGGTGCGGGCAAGACTTTTTCCATGATCCTCCGCTCCTGAGCCCTTGGCACGATAAGCCGCAAACCGCACTAATAGCGTCAGGCGCGCCGCATGGTCGCGGCGGACGTCATCACGACCGGGACGGGTATGGTTCGCGAGTGCGGATGGTGGGTCTGACCGGCGGTATCGGTGCGGGCAAGAGCGCGGTCGCGCAGCGTCTCGCGGAGCTGGGCGCCGTGATCATCGACGCCGACACGCTGGCTCGCGAGGTCATCGAACCCGGCACCGATGGGCTCGCGGAGGTCGTCGCCGCGTTCGGTGAGGGCGTGCTTCGACCGGACGGTTCGATTGACCGCCCGGCTCTCGGTCGTATCGTCTTCGACGATCCGCAGGCGCGGGTGCGTCTCGAAGGCATCGTCCATCCGCGCGTTCGCGCCCGTACGGCCGAGATCGTCGCGACCGCGGATCCGGATGCCGTCGTCGTCAACGACGTACCGCTGCTGGTGGAAGCGGGACTGCACCGGGCGTACGACGTGGTGATCGTGGTCGAGGCGGCCGAAAGCGTACGGGTAGCCCGGCTTGTCGCGGGCCGCGGCATGACCGAGTCGGATGCGCGAGCGCGCATCGCGGCCCAAGCCACCGACGACCAGCGGCGTGCCGTAGCCGACGTGGTGATCGTCAACAATGGCCGCCCCGACGAGCTGAACGACCAAGTAGACGTCGTCTGGCGGGAGCACCTGCAATCCCGGTGATGTCACGGGCCGCCCGGATGACAGATGTCATGGCCGCGACGTGCCGGCGCACACTGGTCAAGCAACCCGGGGCGGGACATCCTGGTGCCATGGTTTCCACGTCCCTGCCGTCGGCGGACGTTTCCGGCGGCGGCGCCGCGCCGACAACCCCGGCGGCGGTGACAGCCCCGGCTTCGCCGGCCTCCGGGGCGCGGGCGGTCTGGGACAGCGTGCGCAGCGCCTACACGGACATCTTCGTCGACGACTGGGGACCACGCCGCTGGATGCGGGCCCGGATCATCAGCCTGTTGTTCCTCCTGTTCCTCATCGGCCCGATCAGATCCGTCCTCGCTTCTGACTGGTCACTGCCGCATCGCATCGTGGCGATCGCCGGCATGGGTGTGTTCGCGGTGTGCTTCGGCTCGGTCATGTGGCGCAATACGCCGGATCTGCACCGCAACCGCACGCCGTACACGGTGGCGTTCGCGGTCGCGTTGGGCATCGGGTTGGTGGCGGGCGGGGTCAACTGGCTCACCGCCTTGTCGATCTACACGATCGCCATGTTGCTGTTCAACTGCGGGCGCCGCGTCTGGCTGCCGATCGTAGCGGCGGTGCCGGTGGCCGCGGTCATCGTCGACGTGGTGATCGTCGGGGATCCGTTTCGTGACGCGGTGGAGGTCGCGGTGCCGATCCTGCTCGTCGGGGTCGTACAGGCCGCGTTCTATCAGCAGATCCGGTCGAAGGTCGAGCTGATGCGGGCGCGCACCGACCTCGCCCGGTTGGCGGTGAGCGAGGAGCGCCTGCGGATCGCGCGCGATCTGCATGACATTCTGGGTCAGCGGCTGTCGGCCGTATCGCTAAAGGCTGAGCTTGCCGCTCGGCTTGTCGAGCGCGACCCGACTCGCGCCGCGACCGAAATGGGCGAGGTCGCCGCCGTCGCGCGTGAGGCGCTGGGCGACGTCCGGGAGACCGTGTCCGGCTACCGCGCCCTGACGTTGGCCAGCGAGATCGAGACCGCCCGCGCGTTGCTGATCGCGGGCGGCGTGACGGTCGAGGTCGCGTGTGCCGGGGATCCGTTGCCGCAGCCGCTGGACGAGTGTGCCGGGGCGCTGGTGCGCGAGGCCGTCACCAATGTCATCCGGCACGCTGGCGCCGGCCGCTGCGCGATTCAGATCGGCCGCGAGTCCGGCGCCGTCGTGGTCGAGGTTCGCGACACCGGCACGGGTACGGCCGGAGCGATCCCGGCCAGCGTCGCGTACGGCAACGGGTTGACCGGGTTGGCCGAACGCGTCGAGCGGGTCGGCGGGATGCTGTGGATCGGCCGCGAGCGCGATCAGTTCGTGGTCCGCGCGACGATGCCGTCCGGCGCTGTCGCGTGATCCGGATCCTGTTGGCCGACGATCAGCATCTCGTTCGTGGTGCGCTCGCCGCGCTGCTGGCCCTGGAGGACGACTTCGAGGTCGTCGCGTCGGTCGCGGACGGTTCGGCCGCCGTACGCGCCGCCGTCGAACACAAGCCGGATGTCGCGCTACTGGATGTCGAGATGCCGGGCCTCGACGGCGTGGCAGCGACGCGCGAGATCCGGTCGCAAGCGCCGGGCGTGCGGGTGATGATCCTGACGACGTTCGGCCGCCCCGGGTATCTGCGACGCGCGATGGACGCGGGAGCGCGCGGGTTCATGGTCAAGGACGCGCCGCCGGACCGGCTGGCCGATGCCGTACGCCAGGTGCACGGCGGCCGGACGGTGGTCGACCCGGCGCTCGCGGTGGCTTCCCTGTCGTCGGGGGCGAATCCGCTGACCGATCGCGAGGCGGATGCGCTGCGCGCGGCGGAGGACGGCGGCACCGTCGCGGACATCGCGCGCGCGTTGATCCTCTCCGAGGGCACGGTGCGCAATTACCTGTCGGCCGCGATCGGCAAGACCGGTGCCCGTACGCGGGCGGAGGCGGCGCGGGTGGCGCGCGACAACGGCTGGCTCTAGGCGTCCGGTGGGGCCTTTGATAGACCTCGATGCGCGAGGTTGGCGAGACACGGTCCGGCGTCCGTGGTCCTGCACGGCAAGCGCGCCCCGGGCCAAGCGCCGCCCGCGCCGGCTGGCCAAGCG
>DATCXD010000115.1:0-3851 GCA_036566005.1 Micromonosporaceae bacterium
AAACGGCCACCAGTACGCCGCAAAATGGTGGACCCAAGGCGACGACCCAGCCACCCACCACGGCACCGACGACGTCTGGATCGACAACGGCACCTGCACCGACGGCGGCGCCACACCACCACCCACCAGCCCCCCACCCACAACACAACCGCCCACGACCCCGCCACCGACCACCGCAGCGCCGACCACACCACCACCCACCGGCACCCAACCCTGGGTCGCCAACCACGCCTACACCGTCGGCACCCTCGTCACCTACGCCGGCCACACCTACAAATGCCTGCAATCCCATACATCACAGGTCGGCTGGGAACCACCAAACGTCCCCGCCCTCTGGCAACTCGTGAGCTGACGCCACACTTCACGTCGAGACAGCGGCGGCGTCGGGACACGATCCCGGCGCCGCCGCCGTTGCGAAAACCGCATGCGTCATAAGTCGGCACGGCGGCACGATCGCGGCAGCCATCCGATATGGGCCCGAAAGGAGGTGGCCGCACATGTCCGTACCCATGCAAGACACCGTGGCCACCACGAAGCGAGAGTGTCATGCCATCTCAGATCCGACACATCGCCGTCGATTGCGCTAATGCCTATGCGCTCGCCGGCTTCTGGAGCGCCGTGACCGGGCCGAGATCGACCGCTTGGTCGGGCTCGGCGCCACGCACATCCGCGACCACATCGGTCCGCGTGGTCTTGGTTGGACGGTGCTCGCCGACCCAGAGGGCAACGAGTTCTGCGTCGAAAGCAGTCGCGACGAGGTAGCCGCCGTTCGGTCGGCCGGGAGCTGACGAACGGCTCCACGCAAGCCGCGAGCCCGGCTCCCTCCCCCCGAGGCGGGCGCCGGGCTCACGTCGCGTGGACGGTCAGTGCAGGATCGGGCCGAGTGCCGAGATCAGTGCATGGGAGTCGGAGTCCTGGCTGATCTCCCAGGCCATCGCGCCCCGCAGGTGCAGTGCCTTGACGAGGACCGTACGTTCGGCGATCGAAGCCGGCGTCGAGGTGGTGATGACGGTCGGCGTGGTGATCGTGCCGCTCGCCAGTTCGTGGGTCGCGTTCGGGCTCGCCAGGTACGCCTCGCCCGCGGCAACGTCCCAGTAGGCCGTGTAGCCGTTCGCGCCCTTGCCGTTCGCCGTCAGGTCTCCGGCCACGTCGACCAGGTCGTGATACGTCGGTTGCGGCATCTGATCGGGCTGCAGGCTGTTCGGATCGAGACCGGTGTTGTCGAACGTGCCGTAGAGACCGTGCTGATTCGTCGCCGACACGTTGATGTACTGGTTGCCGTAGAACGGAACGCCAACCACGATCTTCGATGCGGGTACGCCCTGCAGGAGGTAGTTCGCGACCGTACCGGTCGTGTTCCAGGTCCAGTCGCTCGCGTTCGGGTCGCCCGGGTCGTGGCCGAACAGCGTGTCGAGCGCGGCCGACGAGCCACCGGGGACGTTGTAGTCGTACGTCATGACGTTGTCCCAGTCGAGGTAATGCGAGAACTGGGCCAGCTCGTAGTACTTCGTGGCGCTCGTCGCGGCCGGCATCGCGGCGGTGAGCAGGTAATGCTTGCCGGTCTGGTCGCCGTACGCGTCGAGTTGCCTGCGGAACTCGGCCGCCAGCAGCGTCGCGTTGTGCCGATCGGCCGTGCTGTAGTCGACGTTGCCGGCGGCGAGCTGGGTCGGATACTCCCAGTCGAGATCGATGCCGTCGAAGAGACCGGCCGCCGCGCCGGCACCGCCCGCACTCGGCGGCCAGCTGTCGCCGGGCAGGTTGCCCTTGATGAATGTGTCGATGCAGGACGACACGAACGCCTGCCGGCGCTCCGGCGTCGCGGCGAGGTCAGCAAACCAGGTCGACAGCGTCCAGCCGCCGAGCGAGATCTCGACCTTGAGGTTCGGGTTCGCCGCCTTCAGCTCCATCAGCTGGTTGAAGCTGCCGTACAGGTGCTGGTTCGCGTTGGTGGAGTCGTCGGCCACGCCGTTGACCGCGATGTCCGCCGTGTAGGGCTGCTGATAGTCGGCCCACGGATCGATGACGTCGCAGCTCACCGCGCCGGTCGACGGGTCGAACGTTGGCTTACCGAACGCGTACTGAATGACGTTGATCTTGTTGGCCGGGATGTCCTTCACATGGTAGTTGCGGCCGTAGACGTCCCAGTCGGCGAAGTAGGCCGTGACCACATGCGACGGTGCGCCGTTGGCCGATGAGCGGGCCGACGCCGATTCTTGGGCTGAAGGTGTTTGGGCTGAAGCGCTGGTCGCGGGCAGCGCGGTGAGGCCCGCGCCCGCGACCAGCGCCGTCACCACGGCAAGACGTTTCTTGACAGAACCCATGACGCTCCTCGTGTCCGGGTCGATATCCGGGATTGCGCCCACGATGGACGTCTCAGAGCTATCTGTCAATACTCCTAACTATAGAACCAGGTTTCCTTAGAGCAGCACCTGCACTCGGCTTGCTTAGGGGCGGTGCGCGGACACGCGGTCAGGGCGGATCGGCGAGCACTTGTACGGAAGTTGGACGGTCCAGCCGGCCACGAGCGCCCAACTGCCGTACAAATGCCACGGGCCGCGGCATAAGTGTGCCGGCCAACACGCCGAGACCAGGGGCGGTGCGCCGACCGGAGGTCCAGGCGATTCGAAGAACTCAGAACCCGACCGCGTTGCCGTCTGCTCGGCCTTCGGAGCCGGCCACATATCCGGCGCCGTCCGGCAGCTTCCAGATCGCTTGGCCGTACCCGTATGCCCCGTGATCGGCGACGGTGATGTCGTGACCGCGGGCCGCCATCGCCGACACGAGCCCCGGGTCCATTTCGGATTCGACCTGTACGGACCGCCCGGCGTGCCAATACCAGCGTGGCCGGTCGAGCGCGGCCTGCGGATCGAGGCCCTCATCGATCGTCGACGAAACGAGCTGGACGTGGCCCTGGGGCTGCATGTGGCCGCCCATCACACCGAACGGCCCGACGGCGGCGCCATCGCGAGTGAGGAAGCCGGGGATGATCGTGTGGAACGGACGCTTGCCGCCCGCGACGACATTCGGGTGCGTGGGATCCAGTGAGAAGCCGGCGCCGCGGTTCTGCAGACCGAAGCCGAAGCCCGGGACCGCCACGAACGAGCCGAAGCCCATATAGTTGGACTGGATGAGGCTGACCATCATGCCGTCCGAGTCGGCGGTGCACAGGTAGACCGTGCCGCCCCGAGCCGGGTCCCCGGGTGCGGGATCGCCGGCCTTGTCGGTGATGAGATCACGCCGCCGGGTCAGATAGGCCAGGTCCAGCATTGCCGATGGCGTGACCGACGGGGTTTCCGGATCGGCAACGTACGCGTGTGCATCGGCGAAGCCGAGCTTCACGGCCTCGATCTGAAGGTGCATTCGCTGCTCTGCGGAAGCCGTGGCGAAGTTGAACCCGTCCAGGATCCCGAGCGCGGCCAGCGCCGCGATTCCCTGACCGTTCGGCGGGATCTCCCAAACTTCGTAGCCGCGGTATCGCATGCTGATCGGATCGACCCAGTTCGACGCGTGCTTGGCGAGGTCATCGAGCGTCATCGTCCCACCGGTGGTCGCGGCGTATGCGACCATCGCCTGCGCGATCTCGCCGGCGTAGAACGCCTCGGCGTTGCTGCCCGCGATGAGGCGAAGCGCCTTCCCCGCGTCCGCGTTCACAAAGCGTTCGCCGGCCCGGGGGGCTCGCCCGTCGCGCAAGTAGATGCGCTTCCACTCGGCGAATTCGGGCCCGTCAAGATGCTCGTGAGCGTAGTCCGCGGTCCGCGCCCAGCCGCTGGCCACTCGCTCGGACACGGGGTAGCCGTGCTCAGCGAACGCGATCGCATCCTCGAACAGGCTCGCGAACGGTCGCGAGCCGA
>DATCXD010000103.1:0-25245 GCA_036566005.1 Micromonosporaceae bacterium
GGGCGCGTGGTCCGGTCCGGCGTCGGCCGGCGCCGGGTGCAGACCGTGGTGATGGTGCTGACGACCTTGCTCGCCGTCGCCGCCTCGGTGCTCGCCGCCGGTCTCGTGGCGGCCTCAACGACGCCGTTCCAGCACGCCTTCGATCGGCTACACGGAGCGCACCTGACCACCAGTTTCGATCCGACCAAGGTCACCGAGGCCGAGGTAGCCGCAACGGCACACGCCGCCGGGGTGACCGCGGCCGCCGGGCCGTACCGCACGGTGTCGCTGCGACCTCGGACGACGTCGGTACACGCGCCCGGACCCGGCGGCTTTTCGGTGCCGGCCGGCGTGGATTTGCCGCAGATCACGATCGCGGGCCGGCCGGACGCCGGTGGCGCGGTCGACCGCCTGGACATCATCCAGGGTCGCTGGCCGAACAAGGTCGGCGAGATCGTCTGGGCCGATGGCGTTGCCCCGATCCAGGTCGGCGATCAGCTGTCGTTTCCGGGTGCACCGGGCAATCCGACCCTGACGGTGGTCGGCGTCGCGCGATCGATCGGCGAGAGCGCCCAGGCCTGGGTGCTGCCGGAGCAGCTGGCCGCCTTGCCGGGGCCTGCCGTCACGTCCAGCTACCAGATGCTCTATCGGTTCCAGCACGCCGCGACCGACGATGAGATCGCCGGCGACCGAGCGGTGATCGCCGCTGCGGTTCCGGCTGGCGGGCTCGAAGGATCGTCGTCGTACCTGACGATCCAACGTAGAGCCGAGCGCACCGCCGCCACGTTCGCGCCGTTCGTCATCGCGTTCGGAGTGCTCGGGCTCGTCATGTCGGTGCTGATCATCGGCATCGTCGTCAGCGGTGCGGTCAGCTCCTCGACCCGGCGAATCGGGATCCTTAAATCGATCGGGTTCACGCCGGGGCAGGTGGCTTGGGCGTACGTCGCCCAGGCGCTGATCCCGTCGGTTGTGGGCGCGGGGCTGGGGGTCCTGCTCGGCAACCTCGCGGCGATCCCGGTGCTGCGTGAGGAGGGCGACGCGTTCGGCACCGGGGTCGGTGCGCTGGCGCCGTGGGTGTCGGTCGTCGTACCGCTGGGCGCGCTGACGCTGGTCGCTATCGCGGCGCTGCTGCCGGCGTTGCGCGCGGCAGGGTTGCGCACTGTCGACGCGATCGCGGTCGGGCGTACGCCGGTAGCCGGGCGAGGCCGGCGAGCCCGAGCGGTGCTAGGTCGGCTGGCGCTGCCTCGAGCCGTAAGTCTCGGTCTCGGCAACCCGTTCGCCCGCCCGGCCCGGTCGGTGACGATCGCGGTCGCCGTAACGCTCGGCGCCCTCGGAGTGACTTTCGGCGTCGGCCTGGCATCGTCGTTGGCCGGCATCCAGCACGGGCTCAACCAGCGCGATGCTGGCGATGTGGTCGTCGATACCGGGATTCCGATGCCGGGACAATCGGGTCCCGAGGCGCCCGGTCCGGGTGGCAGACCGAAGCCCATCGATGAGTCGGCGGTCCGCGCGGCGATCGAGCGCCAGGGCGGCACCCGGCGTTACTTCACGAGCGGGCACGCCGAGGTCGGGGTGGCCGGGCTGACCGGAGCCATTGCAGTCGACACGTTCGAGGGCGACACGTCGTGGGCGAGTTATCAGATGATCGCCGGACGCTGGTTCTCCGGACCCGGCGAGGCCGTGGTGCCGACCGGTTTTCTGAACGCCGCGGGCGTACGCATCGGAGAGTCGATCACGCTGACCGGCGGCGATCACACCGCGACCGTGAAAATCGTCGGTGAAGCGCTGGACCTCAGACAGGACGGTCAGGTGATCATCACGGATGCCGGATCGCTGGCACCGCTCGCCCCCGATGTGTCGGTGGAGGGGGTTGGCTACCACATAGACGTGGCGCCGGGAACGAACATCAAGGCGTACATCGACCAGCTGAACAAGACGCTGCAACCGCTGCACGCCCAGGCCGAGCTCAATACCGCAGAGATCAGCAGCATCGTGGTCGCCATGGACACGCTCGCCGGCACGCTGATGCTGCTCCTGGTCATCGTGGCCGGCCTCGGGGTCCTCAACACCGTGGTGCTGGACACCCGGGATCGCGTACACGATCTGGGGGTTTTCAAGGCGCTCGGGATGTCGCCGCGGCAAACCGTGGCGATGGTGCTCACTTCGGTCGGCGCTATCGGTCTCATCGCCGGCCTAGTCGGCGTGCCGGCCGGGATCCTGTTGCACAACTGGGTGCTGCCGGCGATGGGCCATGCCGCCGGTACGCGGATCCCGCAGGTCGACATCGCCGTCTACCACCTGGCAGTGCTGGTGCCACTGGCATTCGGCGGCCTGGTCATCGCGATCGCCGGGGCGCTACTGCCGGCCGGGTGGGCGGCCCGCACCAGCACGACGAAGGCACTGCGTACCGAATGAGCCGTTATCGTCAGGGATCAACAAGCGACGGGTCAGAGATCGTCAGGACTAATCGTCTTCGCCACCTCGCCGAGGTCATTGTCCAGCTGGTGATCGCGCCCGGGCAGCCGGTGCAGCTGTGCCTGCGGGATGGCGCGGGCGTACAGGTCAGCATGCGACTGTGGGGCAGTCTCGTCCTGGAGCCCATGAAACACATGCACCGGCACGCCCTGCGGCAGCCGCGTGCCGAGATCGTGCGGCAGTTCGAACTCGTCGCCGGGCCAGCCGCCCGCACCGACGAACGGGGCGGCGATCAGCACGATCGCCCCGAGTCCCCGCTCCGCTGGCCGCTCGGCGAGCGCGTTGATGAGGATCGTCCCACCCACCGAGTGGCCGACGACGACCGCGCCGTCGTCCAGGGCCGTCATCTCACGCCGGATCGCCGCGCTCCACCGGGCGTAGCTCGGGTCGTCCTCGTCGGGCATGCGTGGATAGCGGACTTCATATTCGTCCCCGAGCTCTCGCCTGAGGCTGTTGACCAGCTTGTCGTCCCATTCGTCGTGTGCGTCCGCGCCGCCGCCCTGGATGAATAGGATGTGCCGCGTCCCTGCCATGACGATCCTCCTTCGCGCCCCGACGGTCCATGGGCGATCCCGTTTCCGAGCATCGGACCTCCCCAGATTCACGTCGACTGAGTGCGGCGACGTATTGGTGTCCACCAACAATGATCTAGGAATTGCCGCAATTCGGGTACTGGCCACGCCCCTGCACGTTTACGCCGGGCGACTGGGGGCATCAGTGGACTATTCGGAAATAGCCACAGCATGGTCGACCAAAACCAGCCGATCATGGAGATGGGGGCATCGTGGGACTCGACGACAAGATCGACAACAAGACACAAGAGACCGCCGGTAAGGCCAAGGAAACGTTCGGCAAGGCCACCGACGATGAAGAGCTTGAGGCCAAGGGGCGCAAGGACCGGGCCGCCGGTAGCCTCAAGCAGGCCGGCGAGAAAGTGAAGGACGCGTTCAAGAAGAGCTGACGCGGAAGCGATCCGGCAGCGGGGCGGCGCCCGGCACGAGGTTACCGGCCCGTTGCCCGGTCATCTTCACGGACGCGTAGTCCGTCAGCGGCTGAACATCGTCGAACGTTCACTAGGGCTGTCCGCGGACAGCAGTTGTACGCGGGCACTCAGAGCTCAAGCTGATTCGACGGCAGTCGGCGGCCGAACTCGGTGCGCAAGCAACGTGTACGTGTCGCCGTACATCTCGACCGTTCCGCCGACGCGTTCGACGGCGCCACTCAACGCCTCTTGGAGCGCATAGATTTCACTGCCTAGACGGCGACGGCGCGGCGTCGCCACCGCGTCGTCGTCGACGCCTGACGGCAGTGATCGTTGTCGTTTGCCCAGCTGCGTATTCGCTTGCCTGGCATGTGAGGGGGCAGAAATGAAGGACGATCAAAAGCCTGAGGCGGCAAGGGATGGCAATCGCCCCACCGCGTCGACTGGCAATCGCCCCACCGCGTCGACTGGCAATCGCCCCGCCGCGTCGACTGGCAATCGCCCCGCCGCGTCGACGGCTCCCGCTGACAACGATTCGCCCTCGAACGACAAGTTGCCGAACAAGCCGACGGCGCAGGACGGGCCAGCTTCGCCGACCAGCCTTGGCAAGCGGTCGTGGTGGGGGGTGCTGAAGCGAACGGGCAAGCAGGTTGGTGAGGACAAGCTCACGACCTGGGCGGCCGCGTTGACGTACTACGGCATTTTGTCGATCTTTCCGGGCCTGCTGGTGCTGATCGCCGCGTTGAAGTTGACGGGACAATCGACGACCGACAGGGTGCTGACCAACGTCACCGCGATCGCGCCAGGACCGGCCCGTAGCATTTTGACCGCTGCGATAAAGAACCTGCAGCAGGGCCAGTCGTCGACCGCCGGTGTGCTCGCCGCTGTCGGTGTTCTCGGCGCGCTGTGGTCGGCGTCGGGATACATCGGCTCCTTCATGCAGGCGGCGAATGCGATCTACGACGTGCCCGAGGGGCGCCCGGCTTGGAAGAAGCTCCCGACCCGTCTTGCGATCACAATCGTGGCAGGGATCATCATCGGCGCCACCGCGCTGTCGATCGTGTTCACCGGCGCCCTGGCCCGGCAACTCGGGAAGCTGCTCGGCCTCGGATCCACTGCCGTGACCGTGTGGGATATCGCGAAGTGGCCCGTCATCGTCGTGCTGATCAGCCTGCTGTTCGCGCTGTTGTACTGGGCCGGGCCGAACGTCAAGCACGGCGGTTTCAGGTGGATCAGTCCGGGCAGCTTGTTGGCTGTCGTGATCTGGATCATCGCGTCGGCGGGGTTCGCGTTGTACGTCGCGAAGTTCAGTTCCTACAACAAGACGTACGGCAGCCTCGCCGCGGTCATCGTGTTCCTGGTCTGGTTGTGGATCAGCAACCTGGCAATCTTGGTCGGTGCCGAATTCGATGCGGAGATGCAGCGGGGTCGGGCGATCGAGGCCGGTCATGACCCGCACGACGAGCCTTACATGGAGTTGCGCGATACCCGCAAGGTCGATAGAGCGGCCGACGCAGACCTGTAACGAGCGTGTTGTGCCTGATTTCCGGAGCCGACGGTCGCCGACCGCTCCACACCGTCTATGCGAACGAAGGTGGTGTGCGAGAACCTGGCTGTCGGTGGAAGCGGCGCCTAGGTTGAGACCGCCGAGCCCAGCGCCTCATCGAGCATCTCCAGACCGAGGGAGATCTCGGCTTCGGTACTGGTCAATGGTGGCGCGATCCGGAAGATGCCGCCCATTCCGGGCAGCTGCACCACGTTCATGTGTAGACCCAAGGCGAGGCAGCGTCGGGTGACGTCCGCGCCGAGTTTGTCGGCGCCTTCTTTCGAAGACCGGTCTCGCACCAGCTCAATGCCCTGCAGCAGACCCCGCCCGCGTACGTCACCGACGGCCTCATGACGGTCCTGGATTTCCAGCAGCCCCCGGCGCAGGTGGTCGCCGAGTTTGACTGCTTGGTGATCGAGACCGTCGCGTTCCAGGATGTCCAGCACCGTGTTGCCGACCGCAGCGGGCAATGGGTCCGAGACGTGCGTCGTATAGAAGAGAAACCCGCGCTCGTGCGCCTCCTGTTCGATCTCGGGGCTGGTGACGACAGCGGCCAGCGGCAGACCCGCCCCGAGTGTTTTCGACAGCGTGAGAATGTCAGGCACCACGCCGTCGCGCTGAAATGCGTACCACATTCCAGTCCGGCACATGCCGGTCTGGGCCTCGTCGAAGATCAGCAGCATCCCCCGCTCCCGGCATTTCTGGTGCAGTGCGGCGAGGTATCCGACCGGCGGTGTGATGACGCCGCCGGAACTCAGGATCGGCTCGACCAGGCAGGCGGCAAGGCCTCCGACCGACTGGGCATCGATCATGTCGAAGGCGAAATCGAGCTGCCGCCGCCAGTCGAGTTCGCCACTCGCCGTGGTGAAGTCGGGCCGGTACTCGTTCGGCGTCGGGATCGCGAAGTTCCCTGGCGACGCGGGCCCGTACCCTCTGCGGCCGGAGCTGTAGGTCGCCGCGGCCGCAGCCTGCGTCATGCCGTGCCATGAGCTCGCGAAGGACACCACCTCGTGCCCGCCGGTGACTAGTTTCGCCATGCGTATCGCCGCCTCGTTCGATTCGGCGCCGGTGGTGAGCAGCAGCGTCTTCGACAGAGGCGCTGGCAGCGATTCCGCCAGCTTCCGGGACAGCTCGACAACTGGCCGCGACAGCATGCCGCTGAACAGATGGTCGAGGGTGCCGATCTGCCGGCTCACGGTCGCCACGATCTCCGGATGGGCGTGGCCAAGGATCGCGCTCATCTGCCCCGACGTGAAGTCGAGGATGCGTCGACCATCCTCGGTGTAGACGAAGCTGCCCTCGGCTCTCGCGATGATCTCCGGCGTGAAGCCACCGCCGTATCGCACGACATGCCGTTCGACGTCGCCCCAGAATTCGGTCACGCCTCGACCGTACGAGTAGGGGCTGTTTGGCTCCAGCGGTTGTTTTGCGCCACCCATCGCCTGAGCGGATGCGTGGAAGCTGAGACGTGCCTGTGAGCGGTCGTCGATTTCCTCGTGGTTCGGTGACTGTATCGGGGCGGAGCGGGTACGGGCCAAGCATGGCGCACACAACATCGGAAGTCTTGATTTCCCGCCTCGCCGATTGGGGCGTCGACACGATCTTCGGGATTCCCGGCGACGGCATCAACGGCATCATGGAAGGCCTGCGACGCAACGCGGATCGGGTGAAGTTCGTCCTCGTGCATCACGAGGAGGCGGCGGCGTTCATGGCGACCGCGTACGCGAAGCAGACCGGCCGTCTCGGCGTGTGCCTGGCGACATCGGGTCCAGGCGGTATCCATCTACTCAACGGGCTCTATGACGCCAAGCTCGACCATGCGCCGGTCCTTGCGATCACCGGTATGCAGGAGACGTCTGTCCTGGGCACGGGGTATCAGCAAGAGGTGCACCTCGATCAGTTGTTCGCCGACGTGGCCGAGTACAACCTGATGATTACGAATCCGGCGCAGCTTCCGTCGATCGCCGACGTCGCGATCCGGACGGCCTACGCCCGTCGCGGCGTTGCCCATCTGACCATCCCGAATGACATTCAGGTGGCCGAGGCAGGGGAGAACCCGTGGCCGAGTGTCGCGCCGGCGAACCCGCCCGCGACCGCGCCGATCTACCTTCGGCCGCGGGTGCGTCCGGCCGAGCGCGACGTCGAGGCGGCGGCCCAGTTGCTCAACGCAGGCGGGAAGACGGCGATCCTGGCCGGCATCGGTGCGCGCGGTGCCGGTTCGCTCATCGAGCAGGTGGCCGACAGGCTGGGCGCACCGGTCATCAAGACGCTGTCGGGCAAGATGGTGCTGGCCGATGACTCGCCGTACACGACGGGCGGGATTGGCCTGCTCGGCACGGCGCCGAACGCCGACTTGGTCGACGACATCGACACATTGCTGATGCTGGGCACGAATTTCCCGTACACGAAGCATTTGCCGGCGCCCGGCAACGTGAAGGTCGTCCAGGTCGACATCGATGCCACCAGGGTCGGTAATCGGCTGCCGACCGACGTACCGCTGATCGGCGATGTGAGCGCGACGTTGGAAGCGTTGCTGCCACACCTGCGGCGGAACGACGAGCGCGGCCATCTCGAGAAATATCAGCAGCAGATGGCCGACTGGCGGGAGAAGATGGATGCCCTTGAGTCATCGACGCGGGACCCGATTGCGCCGCAGTACGTGGTCAGCCTGCTGGACCGTCTCGCTGCGAATGACGCGGTGCTGACATGTGACTCCGGGACGATCGCCACCTGGGCGGCCCGACACTGGCAGATCCGCGGCGACCGCGAGTTCTACCTGTCCGGCAATCTCGCGACCATGGCGCCCGGTCTGCCATACGCGATCGGCATCGCCCACGCGAACCCTGCCCGGCAGGTCATCGCATACGTCGGCGATGGCGGCTTCGCGATGCTGATGGCCGAGTTCAACACCGCCTGCCGGTACGGCCTGCCGATCAAGGTCATCATCAACAACAACAACTCGCTCGGGCAGATCCTCTGGGAGCAGATGGTGCTCGGCTATCCGGAGCACGGCGTCCGCTTCGGCGAGCCGATTCCCGACTATGCCGCATGGGCGATGGCGGCCGGCGGCCGCGGTGTCCGCGTGGAAAAGGCCAACGAGGTCGAGCACGCGATCCAGACCGCCCTGGCGTTCGACGGACCGGCGCTGGTTGACATCGCCGTCGACCCGAATGAGCCGCCGATGCCGGGCAAGGTCACCTACGAACAGGCGAAGAAATTCGCCGAGGCGTTCCTGAAGGGCCAGCCCCACAAGGCGGCCATCGCGACGACCCTGTTCAAGGACCGCCTCCAGCAACTCAAGGACCGCTGATGGCGGTCGTGGGTCTGCCGACGCCCACGATAGGTGGGGCCGAGGTGGACGTGGAAGCGTTGGCGGCCGCGCTGCGGCAGGCCCTCCGCGGCAACGTGCGGTTCGACAAGGGTTCGCGCGCGGTCTACTCGACCGATGCGTCGAACTACCGCCAGGTGCCGATCGGCGTCGTGGTGCCTCGCGACATCGATGACGTGGTGGCCACGGTCGACGTCTGTCGCCGGTTCGATGTGCCCGTCCTGTCCCGAGGCGGCGGCACGAGTCTCGGCGGCCAGTGCACGAACGCGGCCGTGATGATCGACCTGAGCAAACACGTCAACGCCGTAGAAAGCGTCGACGCGTCGCGGCGGACCGCGATCGTGCAGGCCGGGACCGTCCTCGACGAGTTGAACAAGGCGGCGCGGGCGCATGGTGGGTTGGTGTTCGGACCGAAGCCGGCGACGCATGACCACTGCACGATCGGTGGCATGCTCGGCAACAACTCGTGCGGGTCGACGGCGCAGTGGAGTGGCACGACGGCCGCGAACGTACGCCGGATCGAGGTGTTGACCTATGACGGCGAGCGGCTCTGGGTCGGTCCGACCAGCGACGAGCAGTATGCGGCGATCGTCGCGGCCGGTGGCCGCCGAGCCGAGATCTACGAACGGCTCCGGGCGCTACGCGACCACTTCGGCGACGAGATCCGCGAGCGCTACCCGGATATTCCGCGTCGCATCTCCGGCTACAACCTGCCTGATCTGTTGCCGGAGAACGGTTTCAACGTGGCCCGGGCGCTGGTCGGCTCCGAGTCGACGTGCGTGACGATCCTGCGGGCCGAGGTCGATCTGCTACCCGAGCCGATGCATATGGCCCTGGTGCTGGCCGGCTATCGGGACATCGCGGCTGCGGCCGAACACGTGACGTTGGCCGACGAGTTCGGCCCGTACGTCGTCGAGGGACTCGACCACAAGCTGCTCGCGTACGAGCGGGACCGCCGGCTCAACACGGTTGCGTTGAAGGACGTTCCCGATGCCGCCGCCTGGCTGATGATCAAAACGATCGGCGACTCGAAGGCGGGCGCCCGAGACGCGGCCGAGAAACTCATCGCTGCGCTCAAGGCGGCTGGCGGTGTGACCGTCGACAAGATTTACGACGATGACGGTCACATGGCGGAGCTCGATTCCGTACGGGAGGCGGCCCTCGGCGCGACGTCGCGCGTCCCCGGCTTCGCCGACACGTGGCCCGGTTGGGAGGATTCCGCCGTACCGCCGGCGAAGCTCGCCGATTACCTCCGTGCTCTGCAGAAGCTCCTCGATGAGTACGGCTACGGCGCCGCGTCGCTCTACGGCCACTTCGGCCACGGCTGCGTGCACACGAGCATTCCATTCGATCTCACGACCACCGATGGCATCGCGCACTTCCGCTCGTTCGTCACGCGGGCGGCGCACTTGGTCCATTCCTTCGGCGGATCGCTGTCCGGCGAACACGGCGACGGGCAGGCCCGGGGCGAGCTGCTGGAGGTGATGTTCGGCCCTGACCTGGTGCGTGCGTTCAACGAGTTCAAGGCGATCTTCGATCCGGCCGGCCGCATGAATCCGGGCAAGGTCGTGCGGCCGAACCCGCTCGACTCCCATCTGCGCCTCGGCGCCGACTGGCCGCCGCCGGCTACGGCGACGCAGTTCAGCTTCCCGGACGACGGCGACTGGTCGGGCGTGCCGACCCGCTGTTTCGGTGTAGGCGCATGCCGCCGCCACGACACCGAATCCGGCGGCGTCATGTGCCCCAGCTATATGGTCACCCGCGACGAACAGCACTCCACCCGCGGGCGCATGCGGCTGCTGTTCGAGATGGCGCGCGGCGAGACGATCACCGAGGGCTGGCGAAGCCCGGACGTGGCCGACGCACTCGATTTGTGCCTGGCCTGTAAGGGATGCAAGAGCGACTGCCCGGTCAGCGTCGACATGGCGACGTACAAGTCGGAGTTCCTGTCACACCACTTCGCCGGACGCTTCCGGCCACGCAGCCACTATTCGCTCGGTTGGCTGCCGTTGTGGGCACGCCTGGCCGCGCCCGTGCCGTGGCTGGCCAATGCCGTCACCCACACGCCGGGCGTAGCCCGGGTCGCCAAGGCCGTCGCCGGCGTCGACCGGCAACGGGATGTGCCGCGCTTCGCCGCGCGCTCGTTCACGCGCTGGTTCCGCCGCAAGCACAAGCCCGTCGCGTCCGGCGGAGACCGCGGGACTGTCGTGTTGTGGCCGGACACGTTTACCAACCACTTGTCACCGCAGGTGGCGCGGAGCGCGACGGAAGCGTTGGAGGCGGCCGGTTTCCGGGTCGAGATACCAGCGAGAGCTGTCTGTTGCGGTCTGACCTGGATTTCCACCGGCCAGCTCGATGTGGCCAAGCGGGTCCTGGCCCGGACGTTGCGCACGCTGGAGCCATACCTCGCGGCCGGCACTCCGATCGTCGGATTGGAGCCGAGTTGCACGTCGGTGCTCCGGACGGACGCCGCGCGGCTGCTCGCGGGCGGCGGTGCCGGCAAGCCCGCCGACGAGCCTCTGGTCGCGCTGGCGGAGCGGCTCGGCGAGCTGACCGTGACCTTCGCCGAGTTACTCGACCGCGACGCCCACGACTTCGCGCCGGCCATCCGCACACCAGACGACCGCGCGCCGAAAGCGATCGTACAGACGCATTGTCACCAACACGCAATCTTGGGCGTGGACGCCGACAAGGCGGTGATGGCGCGCCTCGGTCTGGATGTCGAGATGCTCGATAGCGGATGTTGTGGGCTCGCCGGCGACTTCGGCATGACGCCCGAACACCGAGACGTATCTCTCGGAGCCGCCGAGCGTGTGCTCTTCCCAGCGGTACGCAACGCCGACCCGGCAACGGTTGTCATCGCGGACGGATTCTCCTGCCGCACGCAGATCGGCGCGTCCGGGTCGGGCCGGCGCGGCGTGCACCTGGCCGAGGTCGTGGCGGCCGCCGTCCGCGGCGACCGCATGACGGCACGACCGGAATCGACGGTGAGCCCCCAGTGACCGGTCGGTCCGTCACCGAGTTACGCGCGCGGTCGCACCGCTTTCCGCTGCCACAACCTGAAACCGACGGCACCCTGGCGTGGAACGCCACCACCGTGGTCACTGTCGAGGCGGTCGCGGGCGATCGTGTCGGCCTCGGCTGGACGTACGGTCCGGCCGCCGCAGCCGCGATCGTGGACGAGGTACTGTCCCCGGTCGTTCGCGACGTGCCCGCCACCGACATCGGCCTCGCGCACCTGCGCATGCGGCAGGCTTCCCGCAACGCGCCGACGCCCGGCCTCGTGTCCCTCGCCATCTCCGCCGCCGACATCGCGTTGTGGGACCTGAAGGCGAAACTGCTCGACGCCCCGCTGGCCGACCTGCTCGGCCGGGTCCGGTCGACGATTCCGCTCTACGGCAGCGGCGGCTTCACGAGCATGACGGACAATCAGCTCGTTGAGCAGCTCACGGGCTGGGTCATCGACGACGGCATGACCGCAGTGAAGATCAAGATCGGCGAGAATCGGGGTGGCAACCTCGAACGGGACGTGCACCGCGTCGCACTCGCGCGCCGGACGATCGGATCGACCGTCTCGTTGATGGTCGACGCGAACGGCGGCTACCAGACCAAGCAGGCGGTCGCGCTGGCCGACGAGGTTGAGCGTCACCGGGTGAGCTGGTTTGAGGAACCGGTCTCCTCGGATCGCCTCGCAGATCTCGCGCTGTTGCGCGGCGTGCTCGCTGCCGAGGTGGCCGCGGGGGAGTACGGCACCACGCCCGAATACTTCCGGGCCATGCTCGGCGCCGGTGCGGTGGACTGCCTTCAGATCGATGCGAGCCGATGTGGTGGGTACACCGGCATGCTCGCCGCCGCGAGCGTGGCCGACGCATACGGAATTCAGGTATCCAGCCATTGCGCGCCACACCTGCACGCGCCCGTGTGCGCGGCGATCCCGAATCTCCGGCACGCGGAGTGGTTCGCCGATCACGTTACCGTCGACGCACTTGCCTTCGACGGGCTGATGCGCCCGTCTGGCGGCGGCTTACCGGTTTCGGACACCGAGCCGGGCCACGGAATCACGCTGAAGGCGGCCAACGCGTAGGTGGCCGGGCACGCGCATGGTCGGATCGCCATCGGTGTTCGCACGGCAACAAGCGATGGCTGTCGAGGGCCGCACTTTGCTGCCGGCGCATCCTTCGGATCCCTCGCGCAGTCTGACCTTTGGACGCGGTCCGCGTTAGGAAATCAGGTTCGTCGGATGGCCAGGACGGCGATGTCGTCGGCTGCGGCCTGGTGGTCCATGAGCTGTGCCATGGCGGTGGTACACATCGTGTCGGCTGGTCCGCAGGCGAGCGCCGTCGCGAGTTGGGTGATGCCGACAGTGATCCGGCGGTCGCGGCGTTCGACGAGGCCGTCGGTGTAGAGGAATAGGCACTCCCCACGGTGTATGGCGACGTGGATGTTGTGCCGTGGAGCGTTCTCATGGGCGCCGAGCGGTAGGTCTGGGGTCAGGTTGAGTGGAGTCCCGGGGCCACGTTCGGTGATGATGATCGGCGGCAGATGGCCGGCACTGGACAGTGTCAGGTTGTGGAGGTCGGCGTCGAAGACGGCGTACACGACGGTGGCCATTGCGTCGGGCTCGAACCGTTGGACTTTGCGGTCGAGTCGGGTGAGGACGTCGGCCGGGTCATCGGTCTCCATGGCGTAGGCGCGTAGCGCGCTGCGGATGCGGCCCATGACGACGGCGGCGCGCAGGCCGCTGCCGGCGATGTCGCCGATGGTGATGCCGACATTGCCCGACGGCAGAGTAAACAGGTCGTACCAGTCGCCGCCGACACCGATGTCGGCGCCGGGGACGTAACGCGCCGCCACGTCGAGCCCTGGGATGGATGCCGGCCGTGCTGGTAGCAGGCTGTTTTGGAGCGCGACGGTCGCGGCGCGGTCCAGCTGGGACAGACGAGCCTGGGTTGCGATGCTGGCGCGGTCGGCGACGAGTTGCAATAGCTCGACATCGTCCTCGGTGAACTGCCGGTGGGTTAAAGCGCCGACGTGTAGAACGCCGATGAGCCGACCCGCGTTTATCATCGGTACACCGAGGACAGATGCGACGCCCTTGGAAAGCAACAGTGGGTTGACGACGTTGCTGTGGTCGACGTGTTCGATCGCGATCGGGCGTTGTTGCCTGGCTACCTGGCCGGCGAATCCTTCCCCGACCCGCAGCCGGAAGCCCTGCTGCACCTCTTCTTCCAGGCCTTTGGCCGCGGTCGCGACGAGCTCATTGCCAGTGCTGTCGACGAGGAGTATCACAGCGGTGTCGGCGTCGAGTAGATCGCGGGTGCGGTCCAACAGTTCGGCGAGCAACTCTTCGACCCCGAGCCGCGACAGCGCAGCGTCGGCGATGCTTTGCAGGCGGCGCAGCTTCTCGTCACTGCTACGCGCGCCAGATTCGGCCATCACCACCGCATCCCCCAACAACGCGCAGTCTCGTCAGGTCGGCTGTCGCAGGCGGACCGTCCCGCCCAGGCCGATAATACGGACTAGACCGGCCGATCTGGCGACCCGGCATCAGATGGATGGGTTGCACAGGAGCGCCCACACGCCGGTGAGATCGAGAACCTGCCAGACCATGCCCGTCGCGCCGGTGACGCGGTAAGACTTTTCTGCCGTGTCGGCGAGTCGACGGCCCCTGAGCAGGGACGCGATACCGCTCGAATCGAGAAACCCGACCTCGGCCAGATCCACCACGATGCTGGATGTCTGCTCGGCTTCGACCGCTGCTCGGATGTCGCGGTCGAGCTGACCAACGGTTGCAAGGTCGACGTCACCCGCGACGCTGACCCAGGCTCCACCGGCAGCGTCGTGACGCACAGAGACTGACAGTCCCACGTCCACCCTCCGGAGTCTGTGTCGATGAACGGTTAGACCCTACCGCTGGCGCGCTGGGGTAGCGGTCGTCGGAAGAGGATTAGCGCGAGCCCGGCTGGCCCGGTTATCTAGCGGAGTCGTGGGCGACGAGCCTAGAGCGTCTGCATAGTGGGCATAAGTAATAGGCAGCGGTGGATCACCGGTCTCCCGTGATTGGCCATGATCCACTAGGGCAGATGGCCATTACCGGAACGCTCATGGGGGCCTAGTGACTGCTGTTCGAGATGATGCGCTCGGTCGCATCCTTCGAGATCACCGCCTGCAGACGGTGTTCCAGCCGATCGTGCGTCTGGACGACGGCAAGACTGTGGCGTTTGAGGCCTTGGTCCGCGGGCCGACCGGCTCCCGCCTGGCGTCGGCGCCGTCGCTGCTGGCCGAAGCGTACCGAACGGGCCGGATCGTCGATCTTGATTGGGCGGCCCGCGCGTCCGCGTGCCGTGCCGCATTGGCCGCCGGATTAGGCCCCGAGCTGCCGCTGTTCCTGAATGTCGAACCGCTGGCACTCGACTCGCCCTGCCCCGATTATGCGCGCGAGGATATCGATGCCGCGTACCGCCGCCTGCAAATCGTGTTGGAGGTGACCGAGCGCTCGCTGGACCGTGATCTACGGTCGTTGCTCGACGGTATAGCGCGCGTACGCGGTTCGGTCGCGGGGTTGGCGGTGGACGATGTCGGAGCCAACGCCGGCACGCTGTCGATGCTGGCCATCCTGGAACCGGAGCTGATCAAACTGGACCTGCAGGTTGTGCAGGGCAAGCCCACGCCCGCGATCGCGAAGATCCTCAATTGTGTGTACGCGGAATCCGAGCGCACCAGCGCGATCATTGTGGCCGAGGGCGTCCAGGGATCCAGGCATGCCCGCGCCGCCGCGTCGATCGGCGCCATGCTGGCGCAGGGCCAATACTTCGGCCGGCCGGGTCCGATCCCCACCAGCCCACCGGCGCCGCCGAACGCCCTTTCGGTGCAAGCACCGCCGGTCTCCATCGTCCCAACGCCCTTCGACGCCGCCCGCGGCCGGCCGACAAGCCGCGCCACGGCCCGGCTGCTCCACCCCGTCGGGCTACAGGTCGCCTACGACGGCGTCGACCTCATCGAATCAGCGACGCTGCTCGCACTGTTTCCCGACCCGCACATGTTCGGTTCGACCGAATACAATCGCTTCTCCCGGCTGGCCCGCCAAGGAGTCCTCGCCGGGGTTCTGGGACCAGGCATCGCGGCCCATCCAGGAGGCGGGATCCGCGGCGGCCAGCTCGACCCCGACGATGCACTCAATGCGGAATGGGCGATCGTCGGCCTGAGTCCTCACACGGCCGGAGCCATGCTCGCACGCGCGATCCCCGGCACCGGCTCGGAGTTCGCGTTTGCTGTCACCCACGACCGGCGCCGAGTCATCGCGGCGGCACGATGTCTTCTCCGGCGGCTTGGCCCGGCCGAAGGCAAAAGTCCGACCGACGTTACCTGGGAGCAGTAATAGCGTCGACGACACACGAGACCGGACGGAGTTGCCGGTGCGTCCGTCGTTTCATGCCGCATCGAATCCCAGCTTTATAGCGAGGCCGAGCCCGAGGATGGCCACGGTCCAGCGGATCACGCGCTCGGGCAGTCGACGTGCGAGAGCCGGACCGAAGAGGCTTCCGACGAACAGGCCGCATGCAAGAGGAACGACGGCCAACCAATCGACCGGGCCCGTGACAGCCAGGATCGCCGCTGAGGTGAGTGCCGCTGCGCCGACGAGCATGTTCTTGACTGCGTTCGCCACCGGCATTCGGGAATCTATGAGCAAGAGCGCCGTTGCGAGGAGCATGACGCCGGAGCCGGCGCCGAAGTAGCCGCCGTACACCGACAGCAACATAATCACGATGAGTGCGCTCGCCCAGTGGGCGTCGGCGTGACGGCCGATTCGCGAGGTCAGCCACGGTTGCGCGAGCAGTGTCAGCGATCCGATAGCGACCAGGACGGGCACCAGGCGGTCGAACAGTGCGGACGGAGTCGTCAGCAGCAGCGCTGTGCCGGCGGCGCCACCGATCGCCGCGACCGGAAGTCCGCGCCGCAGCCACCATCCCTGTCCGGCGAGCTCGGGACCTGACACAGCGGCCGACGCGGGCCAGCACGTGAATACCCCCACGAGGTTCGCGACGTTCGCCGCGAACGGGGGGATGCCGACCGCAAGTAGTGCGGGGTACGAGACCATGGATGTTATCCCGCCGGCCGTACCCACCACGCCCGCGACCACACCGCAAGTCAGCAGCAGTAGCAGATCCGCGGAAGTCAGCGCCATCGAGGCAACGTAACAATGTCGGTCCGGCGAAAGTGGATATCACTTGGTACGCCCCGGAGGGCCATCGGCCAGAGCGCCGCTCATGGGACGGCAGTCAGCGTCCCATTGTGGCTTCGCTGATGGGGATCGGCGCGGCCGTGTCGATCTCGGCCGAGTCGGCCGGAGGTATTTCGGCCGGCGGCACTTCGGCCGGCGGGACCTCGGCCTGCGCGGCCGGCTCGGTCGTGGCCTCGACCTGCGTGGAAACCCCGTTCGTTCGGGGGGCGGCCCCGGAGTTGGCGGCCGCCTCGGATGTGGCCGGGGCCGGATTCGTCCGGTCCAGGAAGCGTAGGAGCTCGACCGGGAACGGGAGGACCACCGTGGAATTCTTCTCGGCCGCCACCTCGACGACGGTCTCCAACAGCCGCAACTGCAGCGCCGTCGGGGTATCGGCCATCCTCGCCGCAGCCTGTGACAACTTGTGGGACGCCGCCAGCTCACCATCGGCCGTGATGATCCGCGCACGGCGCTCCCTCTCGGCCTCGGCCTGCCGGGCAATCGAACGCTTCATCGACTCCGGCAGCGCGACGTCCTTGATCTCGACCCGGTCGATGTGGATACCCCAGCCGAGTGCGGGGCTGTCGATCATGATTTCCAGCCCCTGGTTGAGTTGCTCCCGGTTGGAGAGCAGGTCGTCCAGCTCGCTCTTGCCGATCATGGAGCGCAGCGACGTCTGCGCGACCTGGGACACCGCGAACACGTAGTTCTGCACATTCACGATCGCCAGGAACGGGTCCAGCACCTTGAAGTACACGACCGCGTCGACCTTGACCGTCACGTTGTCCCTGGTGATGCCATCCTGGGCCGGTACGGGCAGGGTGACGATCTGCATATTGACCTTGTGGAGCCGGTCGGCGATCGGGGTGATCATCGCGAATCCCGGTTCACGGACCCGCCCCTTGACGCGCCCGAAGCGGAACACCAAACCTCGCTCGTACTGCTTGACAATGCGTGCGCTGGCGGCGAACCAAATCAAACCCAGACCCACCGCCCCGCTTAGTACACCGATCAAGGCAGCCATGGCACGCTCCCCCCATCGACGGCGGTAGCCGTCATACTACGGAGCGTAACGCTACAGTTACCGTGTGACCATATGTGCATGGTTTATCCCGCCCGCCCGCCTGCACGCCCACGGCCCGGAAGATGGCTACCGGCTCGGAAGTGATCGCGGTAGCCCGAACGATGGGAGGACGCTGTTTTCGAAGCGGGTCATGGTGGAGATGCGGTCGCCGGTGAGGGTGAGGACGTAGAGGCCGATCCCGTGGCTGGTGCCGTTGGGGCCTCGTAGGTAGGCGCCGAACGCCGGCTGACCGTTGGCCTGCGTTGCAACGAGGTCGAACCTACGACCGGCGCGGAAGATGCCGGCGCAGAAGCGCGCCACGACGTCTCGGCCCTCGTATTCGAAGGGCATCGGTGGCATCGACATGAAGACGTCGTCGGTGAGCAGGGCCACCAGCGAGTCGAGGTCGGCCGACTCCCATGCGCGGACGAATTTCGTCACGATCGCATCCTCGGTTGGTGAGTTGGCGGCGGGCGGTCGATCGCGGTCGTCGGTTGTGGGGCGTCGGTGCTGCAGGCTGGCGCGCGCCCGTTTGAGGGCGCTTTTGACCGATTCGACGCTGGAGTCGGTCATGTCGGCCACCTCGCTCGCGTGGAATCCGAGAACGTCGCGCAGGATCAGCACGGCGAGCTGGCGAGGCGGCAGCAGCTGGAGGGCGGTCACGAAGGCCAGGGAGATGGATTCGGTCTGCTCGTAGCGGGCCTCTGGGCCGAGCGGCGCGTCGACGGCACCGTCGAGGAACGCGTCGGGAAATGGCTCGAGCCAGACCACTTCGCCGAGCCGCGTCGGCTCCGGCGGTTCAACGTTGGGCACGTCCCACTCCTTGGCCTGACGGCGGCTGGCCGACCGGCGCGCATTGAGGCACCGGTTGGTGGCGATCCGGTAGAGCAAGGTACGTAGCGAGGCGCGTCCCTCGAACGCTGCGAAGCCTTGCCAGGCGGCCAGCAGCGTATCTTGCAGGGCGTCCTCAGCGTCTTGGAACGATCCGAGCATCCGGTAGCAGTGCACCTGCAGTTCCCGGCGGTGAGGCTCGGTCAACTCCCGAAACGCATCGCCGTCCCCGGCGCGCGCTCGCGAGATCAAGTCGGCTGCCACTTCCCCCACTCTCGGGTCACCTTCCCGCATCTTGCCCCGCACTTGCTGTATGGACACCGGCCAAGGCGCGAACGGGTCGGTCGGCGGGCGCCTCTTTCTCGACGTCGCGGTGTCTACACCACTGGTAAGCGACAACCGGAAGCGACAACGCCAACGAACCGGAGAACCGAAATGGGAAAGATCGTGATCAGTACGAATGTCTCGCTCGACGGAGTCGTCCAGGACCCAGACGGTAAGGAGGGCTTCAGGCTCGGCGGCTGGTTCGGCCAGTTTGGGGGCCATGACCTCGAAGCGTGGGCAAAGGTCATGCTCGACGAAGCGCTGCGCACCGAGGCCCTCTTGCTGGGTCGGCGGAGCGATGAGTGGTTCGCGGCGCGGTGGATATCGCGGAGCGGCCAGTGGGCGGACAGGTTGAACAGCTTGCCCAAGTATGTGGTGTCCTCGACCGTTGAAGATCCCACATGGACCAATGCAACGGTCCTGAAGGGCGACGTAGTCGACGAGGTCACGAAGCTGAAGCAGGAGATCGACGGGGATATCGTCGTCTACGCCAGCTGTCAGCTGGGACGCACGCTCATCGAGCACGACTTGGTCGACGAGCTGCGGCTTGTCGTCTTCCCTGTCGTGCTCGGGGCCGGCGAGCGACTCCTCGGCGAGACAAGCGACCAGAAACCTATGCGCCTGGTCGATGCCCGGACCGTCGGTGATGGCCTCGCCTTCCTCACGTACCAGCCCATCCGAAACGCATAGACCCACGTGTGGACGACTACCCCGTCGTGCGCGGCCCGGCAATACCCGCGCGGCGCCGGTCGCGCCAGCAGCATCCTGCCCGCGCGGCGAACAGTCACGACCCGCCGGAGCGTCACCACGAGGTGGCGCCCGGTGGCTGACTCGTGTGAGCACTCGGCTGGGGTCATGGCGACCTCGATCGGGGTTGTGGTCGCTGGCTACCGTCAAGCGTCCCGGCGGCCATCGCGCAATCGGTGGCTGGTGCGGTCCACCCGCACAGCGAACCGACAAGCACCGCACCACTCGGTCTAGGGCTGGGTGTTAGTGCGGCAGCGTGGGGGATACCGGCGCGCCAGGTCGGTTGGGTCGAGGCGTGCGCGCGGTTGGTGGTCCCGCGCGTGGCGAGCAGCCCGAGGGCGGTAATTGCTGTGCCGCCGGCGGCATCGAGCACAAAATGGTTGGCCGAGGCGAGCACGACGAACGTGGTCGCCACGGGGTACAGCCAGGCCAGGTGCCGCCACCGCGTGCGGGTGGCCATGGCCACGGCGACGGCGCACCAGACGGCCCAGGCTACATGGAGGCTGGGCATGGCGGCGTACAAGTTGACCATGCTGTCTGGCCCGCGGGGATCGCCGGCGCCGAGGATGTGGTAACGACTGAGCACATCCGTCATGCCAGTGACGGCGAACCGAGGCGGGGCGACCGGCCAGGTCCAGAACACCAGGTTCGCGCCGGCAGTGGCCAGGACCAGCGCCGACCGCAGCCGCGGGAAGACGGCCGGCCGGCGCAGGTAGAGCCAGGCCAGCGTCAGCGGCGTGACGATGAAATGCAACAGTCCGTAGTAGTAGCCGGTCAGTTGGGCGAGGGCCGGATCGGCCGTGACGAGGTAGTTGAGTGACGTCTCGATGTCCACGTGCAGCCACCGCTCTGCCTCCCACAGCTGGGCAGCTTGCCCGAACGCCGCCGCGTGGCCGGCCCGCACCGCCAGACGTACAAGGGCATAGCCGAAGTAACCGGCTGCGACGATTCCAAGCTCCGCCAGGGCGGGCAGCCGCGGCCAGGTCAGGTTGATTCGTGCAATCCGGCTACGCCCGAGTGCCAGGCCCGCTCCAGCCTGCCGGCGAACGCTCGCGTAAGCCACGGTTGCCTCCGGCCCTAGTCGCCGAAGGTCACGACGGCCTTCTTGGCTGCGCCGGGGCAAGGCGCGAGCTGGAAGGCGTCGTGCACCTCGGTGGTTGGGAACGCGGCGCCGAATACCACGACGTCGCCGGCGAGAGACGCCTCGGCGTCGATGAACCCGGCCGGAGCGGCCCGCGGCGTCACGACCACCCGATCGTCGACGTTCGGGCACGTAACATCCACCCCGCCCGCGCCGATCTCGCTGGGTGGCTCGTGACAGAGGGTTACTTGCCGGGTCGGCCCGGCCAGGCCGTGCGGCATGCCTCCCATCTGCACGAAGGTAGCGTCGGTGCGGCCGATACCGCAGGCTCACCCGCGTATCAGCACGTCCAGCGACCGGATAAGACCGACGCTGGAGGCCTACTACGTGGTCGTGCCGGCGCTACCTATGGTCGGCACTGACACCATCGGCGACCTCATCCGCGAATGTCGACCCACTCAACTCGATGATCTACATCTGCCTCGGCGGCATCACCGCCACGCTGCCCACTGCGATGCGGCTTGTGCGTTCAGGCGAGGATTCCACGTACGGCGAGTAATGGCTCAGTGAGTTTCGCGGGGCCGCTCAGACGCACTCCTTGGGGCGGCAGGGTTGCGCCGGTCAACCAGCGCCAGCCGGCATCGTCGGAGAAGTCTGCGTGCGCGTCCGGCTGGTCGGCGACGCCCTCGTTGAGCGACCAGTGTGTGGACTGATCGCAGGTGAGGTGCCAACGCCCGCCTCACGCATCTGCATCTGATGGACCCACCGTTCGGTGAGGTCCTGTGCGATGTCGAACCACATGGGGACACGGCCGTCACTGGCCCAGCTGACCTGCCCGTCGCCCTCCAGATCCATCGTCGAGTAATAAACGTCCATAGCGCCTCCCGCCCACTCCAGCAGACCGATGATGACCGGCATGCTCAGGCCCGCAGCGCCGTCGATCCAGCGCTGGTTCTTAGCGGCCAAGGCCTCGACGAAGGAGCCGTGGTCGCACGTCGACAGCAGCCCGGTGCGATCACCGTCACGTCCACGTGAGAGCCACCCGAGATCATCATCGAGCAGATGCAAAGCCAGGTCCTTGACACTCCAGCCGGGGGCTGCGCTCGACAGGGCCCACTCCGCAGGCGCCAGAGCCCGCAGGAACCTCAGCAAGTCCATGCGCTCCTCGACCAACATCGGCCGCACGTCGGCGGGCGGTACGTCGAACAGGTTCATGGCCCTCATCGTGCCGGGAAGCTCGCCCCGCTCACAGGCAGGTGTCCCGCGCGTGACAGACCGAGCAGCTTGCGCTACTACGCGACGTATTTCGAGTTCGATCCGGCCACCGCGCAGTCCTACCCAGGCCACGCCTCCGCGGTGCCCTCGTGCCTGCCCCAACACTGGCCCAACGGAGGACCATCGGAGGCATGGAAGTGCTGAGCAGCCGAATTCTGGTGCGCCCGCTCGATCTGCAACGCAGTCGGCGTTTCTACCGCGACGTACTGGGACTTGCGGTCTACCGGGAGTTCGGTGACCCCGCAGATCCCTCGGTCGTGTTCTTTCTCGGTGGCGGCTTCCTGGAGATCTCCGGCACCGGAGGCCGGGCCCTCGGGGCGCCGAACGTCTCGCTATGGCTGCAGGTGCGCGACGTCGAGAGTGAGCATCGGCGCCTTGCGGCGCTCGATGTCGAGATCGTTCGCCCGCCCGAGCGCGAGCCGTGGGGGCTCGTGGAGATGTGGGTCGCCGATCCGGATGGGACGCGCATCGTTCTCGTCGAGATCCCGGAACAGCATCCGCTGCGACGAGATAGCAGAACTCCATCGTCTGGTCCAGACGCGTAGCACGCGGCGGTCGACCGCGCCGATCAAGTCATCAGCGAAGCGGTCAGTCGCGGTCGAGCGGAAGCCATCAGGCTTGTTTGCCAGCCGACGGGCGGTACGCAGGCGGGTGACCACCGAATGGCTGCGTATACGTCCACTCGTACGTGTTGCTCAGGACCGATGAGGTACCTGTGCCGAACCCCAGCGGTCGCGGCTTTGCGTGGCCGACCTCAGGATTGAGTGTTAGCGGTGAGCAGGTAATCGTCGGCGTCGGGGCTCCACTGTAGATCGGCCACTCCGGCGGTGGCCGCCGCCTTACAGAACTGGAGAAAGCTGCTGTAGCCGAGCTTCTTCTCGCTGAAGTCGGGCCGTACCTTACGCAGTTGGTTCTTCAGACCGGACAGCGGCACCGAGCCGCCGCTGCCAGCCAGGTCGGTGACCACCGAGCGCAGGAGGCTAAACGCCGCCTCCCGGTCGCCGTGCTCTGGCAGGGTGACCTCGAGGTCACCCTTGGCGGGCCCCTCAATCAGCTCAACTACGTTGCGCTCGGCCAGGTGGCGCAGGAGTTCGCCGAAGGCGCGGAAGCCGTAGTCGGCCTCGTTGAAGGTTGGGTCCTTCCTGAGCAGGGTGCGCTTGAGCGTCGAGGCGGTTACCGCGTCGCTGGAACTGCGCTGAAGACCGGAGACGGTCTGGGCGACGAGGACGGCGAGCGTGTCGACGTCGGGTGTGGATGCATCCTCGGTCGGCTGGGCTTCGGGTTCCTGCTCCATCGGCCGTGCGTCTGTGTCCGGGAGTCGGGCCACACGGCTACGACGGGTACGCGGCGCCGGGATCTCGACACCCTCCAGGCGGTCGTAGTAGAGGAACTCGTCGCACGCCGGCGGTAGCAGCGCTGAGGTTGTCTTTTCGACTCCGACGCCGATGACGCGCTTGTTGAGCTCGCGAAGCTTATCCACCAGAGGTGTGAAGTCACTGTCGCCGGTACAGAACACGAACGTTGATATGTAGTCGCGTTCGAACGCCAACTCCAAGGCGTCCACGGCCATCTTGATATCAGCGGCGTTCTTGCGCGAAGCGCCCATGCGCTGCGGCATATCGATGAGCTCGACGTGTGACCGCGTGAGCATCCGACGGTCCTCGTCGAAGTAGGACCAGTCGGCGTACGCCCGCCGCACCACCACCCGCCCCCGCTCGGCGAGCGCATCGGCGATCGGCCTCAGGTCGAATGTCATGCCACCAAGGTGGTCACGCGCACCAAGCGCCAGGTTCTCGTAGTCAAGGAACAGGGCGATTCGTTCTTCTTGATCCACGTACGTCAGCGTACGCCCGCCAACGCAGCTCTCTGGGCAGCCCGGAACCCGCATATCCAGCAGCGCGGCACCCCGTGGCCGGCGGCCGAGGCGACATCGCGCGTCAGCTGCCGATAGTCGGTAAAGCCCGGTTCGGTACCGTTCGTCCATGAAGTATGGGGCACATCTTCCGTTGATCGACTTCGGCGGCCGTGGTTGGCGGCCGGGTGATCTGGCGTCCTACACCGATCGGGCGCGTGAAGTTGGCTACGGCTTCGTCAGCGCGAATGACCATCTTGTCTATCAGAGCCCCTGGTTGGACGGCATCGTCGCGCTGGCCAGCGTTCTCGATCGCAGCGGAGACATGCAGCTCGCGACGACGATATCCCTACCAGTTATCCGGGGACCTGCCGTGCTGGCCAAGGCAGCGGCGGCGCTGGATATCCTCTCTGGTGGCAGGCTCGTGCTCGGAGTAGGGCCGGGCTCCTCGGAGCGTGACTACCGGAGTGCGGGTCTGCGCTTCGATGAGCGGTGGCCGCGCCTCGACGAATCAGTCCGCGTCCTGCGGGCACACCTGACGACCGGTGCGCCAAGGTTCGAGGGCCGCTTCTACTCCGCCAACCAGGAGCTCGAACCGCGGCCGGTGCGTGCTGACGGACCACCGATCTGGATCGGCAGCTGGGGTTCGGATGCCGGTATCCGGCGGGTCGCCAGGTTGGCTGACGGCTGGCTCGCCTCGGCGTACAACCTCTCACCCGAGCAGGTGAACGCCACCCGAGCAAAGCTCGGCAACGAGTTGGCGAGGCGGGGCAGGCGCCTCGACGGGTTTCCGTGTTCGTTGGCCACGACGTGGACGTACGTCACCGAGGACCGCCGAACATGCCAGACACACCTGTCCGCACTCGCACGCATGCTCAACCGTCCGGCTATCGAGCTTCGTGAACGGGTACTTGTTGGGCCCGCCGAGGACTGCGCGGCGACACTGCGCGCGTATGCCGACGCGGGAATCGACCACGTTTTCGTCTGGCCCGTCGCGGACGCGCAAGACCAACTTGAGCGCGTCATGCGTGATGTTGTGCCGCTGGTGTAGAGGTAGAGGAGGTCGGATCGTGGACGGTACGACGGTGTCTGTGGCGATCGTTGCCAGCCGTACGGAGGCGGACCTGATCGTCGGCTTGCTGCGCAGTTACGGCTTGACGGCGGCCGTGGCAGCAGACGATGCCGGAGGACAGGAGCCGCAACTGCAGATCCAGGGTGTTCGCGTATTGGTCGCCCCTTCCGATGAGGCCACAGCCCGTCGGCTCCTAGCCGACGTCGACGACACGCCCTCGTAGGCCAGTCAACCGGCGCGCAGGCCGAGAACCCCGGAGGGCGCAGGAATGTCGGCCGTCACGGTAGATTTCTGGGGTGACGGTGGAGGATGCGACTTCGGCGCGCCGCCGGGGATCGGTGGGTTTCGCAAGCGCGATCGGCGGCCTGGCCGGTGCCGCGCTGGCTGCCCGTTGGGGGGTACGGACCGCGGTGGCCGGAGCGGCGGCCGGAGCGTCCACGATGGGCGCGGTCGAGGCGGTGGCCCGAGC
>DATCXD010000136.1:0-4277 GCA_036566005.1 Micromonosporaceae bacterium
AGCCCGTCGGCGATGCTGCCCGACACGTCGGCCGCGACCGCCGGACCGGTCGTGGGACGTGCCGCGATCGCGGCCTTGCCACCGGTCGCGCAGGCACCCGCCCGCGCCGCGGCTGCGCCCGTCGTGACCACGCCGTTCCTATCAGATAGCTACTGCTCGTACGGCGGGTTCGATCTGAAATCCCTCATGGGCCTCAACAGCGCATGCGTGGATGCCATCCTCGGCAGCTACGACCCGCTTGACAACTGCTTCTGGAAAGAACTTCAGCCCCAGCCTCCGCCGGGCGATCCATTGTGGCAGGGGCAGTCGTCGGCGCCGCCGGCCAAGCTCTACGTAGTCACGTGCGAAACCCACAACGGCACGAACATCGGGAACGCGGCCGCGACCATCGAATACAGCACCCAGCCACCACTCAACTTCAATCAGGCGCCGCTATCGCTCGCCCAGCGAACGGCACTGAACCTCTTCGTCACCGCGCTGGCGCTCGCGCCGGTGCCGGAGACCGGCACCGAGCCGCCCTCGGACGACACCGGTCCGCCCGCGGAAGGCGGGGTCGTCGGGCTTCCCTCGTGGATGTGGACGGACATCCCGCCGGCCTTCTGGGATCAATGGACGTTCACCAAGAAGGTGTTCCTCATCGGCAAGGTGGCGTTGGCGTTCCAGGGCGAACAGGTGGACTGGGACATGGGCGATGGCCACCACGTCATTTGCGCGACGCCAGGCTCCGCCTACGTCCGACCGACGCTGCCGAACATTGCGTACAAGGTCTATTCCGGACCGCCCGGCCCATCCCCGGATTGCGGTTACACGTACCAGAAGGCCGGCACCTATGGCGTCACCTCGACGGCCACGTGGTATCTCGCCTTCCAAGTCGGCAGTACGTCCGGGACGTTCGTTGTTTCGCGCACCACGAAGATCAAGCTTTTGACCATCGGTGAACTACAGGCGGTGACGGAATGACCGTGTCAGCGAAGATTCCCTCGAATCGGACGACCGATCCGACGACGAACGGGGCCGGGGGCGGACCGATCGCGGCACCGCGCGTCGTCAACAACCGGCGGGTTCGGACCGGCGGCGTCCTTCTGGGTGTCCTGCTGCTCGTGCTCGGCGCCGCACTGTCCGGACTCGCGTTGCTGTCGGCGACGCGTACGTCGTCCTACCTCGCGATCAGCCGCCCGGTCGAGGTCGGGGCACAGATCACCCGGGACGACCTGACGACCGTCGAGCTGAGCGGCGGCCAGGGCCTGTCGGCGCTCTCGGCGAACCAGATCGACGCAGTGATCGGGCAGCACGCGGCGGTCACGCTCGTGCCCGGCACTTTGGTGGCGAAGGCCGAGCTCACGACTCAAACCCTGGTCAAACCGGGCGAGGCGGAGATCGGTATCCGAGCGTCGAACCTCACCTTCGTGAAGGCGGGCGACCAGGTTGTCCTCGTTCCGCTCAATACCGCCGGCGGCGTGGTCGCCGGATCGATCTCGTTCAATGCCACGGTGGTCGACGTCGGGGCGCCCGGTTCCGACGGAACGGTAAGTCTGCACGTCGCGGTCAGCGCGGCGCAGGCACCGACGATCCTGACGTACGCCAACGGTGGCCTCGGCGTCGCGAAGCCGCAGGACTGATCGTGGCGTTGATCGCAATCACCGCCGCCAAGGGTTCGCCCGGCGTCACGACCACCGCGCTCGCGTACACGATGACGTGGACCTCGCCGGTGATCCTGGCCGAGTGTGACCCGGCCGGCGGTTCGGTGCTGGCCGGATTCCTGCGCGGCCAACTTAGCGCCGACCGCGGACTGGTTCCCTTGGCGGTGGCCGAGTTGCGAAGCGAACGACTCGCGGTCGATTTCTGGCGCCATCTCGTCGACTTCGACCCACCGCACCAGCAACGTCTCCTGCTGCCGGGCATCAGCGATCCAACCCAAGCCGGCAGCCTGGAGCCGATCTGGGGGCGGCTCGCCGGCTATTTTGTCTCGTTGGAGCAGCGGCATCACTTCGACGTGTTCGCCGACTGCGGTCGGCTCGCGGTCCCCCATCCGCCCTCCCCGATCATGCAGGCCGCCGACCTCGTGCTGGTCGTCGTCCGGCCGAACCTGCCGTCGATCGCCGCAACGGCCGCGGCGATCCGATCGCTACGGGTGACCCAGGCGGAGCACGGCGCGATCGACTCCGTCGGTCTCGCCGTTGTCGGCGCCGGACCGTACTCCAGTGCCGAGATCACCAAGCACCTGCAAGCGCCAGTCGTCGTGGAACTCCCTCACGACGGCCGCAGCGGAACCGCGCTCACCGAGGGCGGCGCCGTCCGCCACTCGTGGCCGTTGCTACGCCGTACGACCGATTCCGAACCGCGGCTGCGCGCACTCATCGCCCGACGGCGGATGCCACGCAGCCTCGCCAACCAGGAGGTCGCACGTGGCCGTTGAGCCGAACGCGGACTACGAGATCCTCCATGAAGACGGCTATCCGGCCGACGATCTCGTGCCGCCGCAGCGTGCCGCCGATCCGTACGCCCAGCGGTGGGTCGGTGACGTGACTCGCGGCATACCACTGCCGGCCCGCCAGTCCTATCCGGAGAGCCGCGACCGCCCCGCTGGTCACGGTGACGACGGCGTTGCCGGCTATGACGAGCCGCGCGCCTGGGACGACCAACGGGGGTACGAGGGCTACGACCAACCGCCGACGACGCTGCCGGCGTGGCCCATGACGAGTTACCACAACGGCATCGCCCACCACAGCGCGAACGGCTCCCGGCTACCGGCCCCGGTGTCGCCCAGCCCGGCCGGGGCGCACGTCCCGGGCCCGGCCGCGCACGTGACCGAACCGCCGGTGGAGCGTCGCGTGGCATCGAGCGGGTCCGGCAAGCGTGTCGACTACGACGCCGTCCGTCTGCTGCGGACGCAGATCGGCGAAGCGTTGACGCGTTGGCTGCGCACCGAGTCCGATCCGAACGACGAGGACATCCAGCGCGAGCGCGAACAACTCGCGGTCGAAATGGTCGCGCGCTACTCCGACATGATGCGCCGCGGCGGCACGCCGATGACCGCCGACGACGAAGCGGTGCTGCTGGGCACCGTACGAGCGGACATGATCGGCCTCGGTCGGCTGCAGAAGATGCTCACCGACCCCACGATCGAGGAGGTACACATCCTCGGCTGCGACCGCGTGCGCATCACGCGGCGGAACGGTCTTATCGAGCTCGGCGACCCGATCGCCAACACCGACGAGGAAATGGTCGAGGTTCTGCAGATGCTGGCCCGGCGGGCCGGCGCGACGGAGCGATCGTTGTCCACCTCGCGGCCGATCCTGGACCTGCAACTACCGGGTGGCGAACGACTCGCGGCTACCTACCAGGTCAGTCACCGGCCATACGCGGTGATCCGCCAGCACAACACGCTCGAGGTCACCCTGGACGACATCGCCGGCGGCGTGCCCGATCTCGACGAGATGATCGATCCGCTGATGCGCGACTTCCTCCGCGCATGCGTGATGGCCGGTCTCAACATCATGGTGGCCGGCCGGGCCGGAGCCGGCAAGACCACGATGCTGCGCGCGCTGGCCAGCGAGATCCCGCCGGACGAGCCGTTCATCCTTCTCGAAGAGAGCCGCGAACTCGGGCTGCACCGCAACGATCGGCACAAGTGGGTGATGAGCTTCGAGTCGCGCGACGGGCATGGCGAGCGCGGCGCGGACGGCCGGCCGGCCGGCGAGATCACCATCGCGGACCTCATCCCGGTATCGCTGCGCATGGGCGCGCAGCGGATCATCGTCGGCGAGGTCCGCTCCCGCGAGATCGTGCCGATGCTCGAGGCGATGACGACCAGCCGCGGTTCGATGTGCACGATCCACGCGCGTACGGCAACCTCGGTCACCGACCGGATCATCCAGCTGGCGCTGTCCTACGGCCCGGCCATGACGCCCGACCTCGCGCAGCGCACCGCCGCGAACGGGCTGGATCTCATCGTCTACGTGAACCTCGCCGACGAAACCGGCATCGGCGGTCGCAAGCACCGCTTCGTGGCGAGCATCGAGGAGGTCATCGGAACCGCTCCGGGCGGCCGCATCGCGCATACCACGGTTTTCGGACCGGGTCTCGACGGTCGCGGCGCTCCTCGCCACCTACCCGAGCGCATCCGCGATGATCTCGCACGGATCGGTTACGACGTCCGCCAGCTCGGACCGTGGATCGACGCCGGACACGGCGCGTGGCGGACGCGGTTCGACTCGGTGCGAGGCCGGCGATGAACCTCGTCCTGATCGCCTTCATCGGCGGCGTGTTGTGGATCG
>DATCXD010000233.1:0-2704 GCA_036566005.1 Micromonosporaceae bacterium
GGCTGAGGTGCCGCCACAGCGACAGCGACGGGTGCGCGTGGTTCGGGTCGCGGAACACGACAGCGTTGCCGAGCGAGGCCCACGCGAAAAGCACGCCGACGATGCCGAGTGCCCGTACCGCCGGCCGGCGGCGCCAGAGCACAGCGACGGTGAGGATCGCGACGATGACCAGCGGCCAGCCGAGGAACGAATTCTCCTCGGTCTGCGTGCTGATGAGTTTCCAGTTCGCCGCCGTGTCGCCCCAATGTGACAGCCCCGGCAGCGTCACCCACGTCTCCAACGGCAGCCGGTAGGGCCAATCTTCGAGCCACACCGGCAGGCCGCTGAAATGCTGCGGGCCGTAGAACTGGAAATACAACGGGTACGCCACGAGGACAGCGCCCAGAACGCCGCCGGTGCCGAGACCGGTGAGAACCGGACGCACGGCGTTGCGTGCCTCGGCTGGTCGGAACGCCAGGTAGATCAGCACGAACATAGTACCGGCCAGTGCCGTCAGGAACAGCACTTCCTCGTTGATGAACACCTGATAGGTGGCGAGCAGGCCGAGGATGATCCCATCGCGTACGGGCCGCCGGGAGCTTCGCAGTGCCAGCGCCCGCCACAGGATCAGCGGCACGACAAAGCCGGCCGTGAGGTTCGGGTGCGAGTTCGCGTGCGTGATGATCCCGGGTCCGAAGCCGCAGACCAGGCCGCCGAAGAAGGCCGCGAACCGGTTGCCGATGAAGTGCCGCGACATGACGTAATACCAGGCGAACGCCGTACCGGCGAGGCCGAGCATGATGATCAGGACGAACGTCGCCGCCGGACCGATCATTGCGGTGACCGGAGCGAATGGGAGGGACAGCCCGAGCAGCCCAGTGTTCGACATCAGGTTTACGCCGAGCGGAGCGTTCAGCTGCCTCGTAAAGAACGGATTTTCGCCGTGGCTGAAGACGCGGACGCCGTGCGTCAGCATCCATTCGAAGAACGTCTGGTCGGTGGAATTCGCGGCGGTCGTGTGACCGTTCGGGTTCTGCCACATCTGCGCCGTGACAAGGTAGCCGCCCAGCAGGAACACGAATGCGACGATCGCGTCGACCCGGTTCCACCGCATGCGTGGCGGGCGGGTCGGCGTACCGTCCTCCGGCACCGAGGTGAGGTGTCGTACGGACCGTCGCCGTACCAGTGCTGTCTTTGTCGTGGCATCCAGGCGGGACTCACCGGCGGACCGCTCGCCGCGCGTCGCTGGGCGGTCCTGGACCGGTCGGGTCGTGCTCAGCCGCTCCCACGTCGACGGCGCATCATCGGCCGTCGAATCAGGAACGGGCAGATGGCGCCGGGTCATCGCCGCCGCCGCTGACCGGCGTGCCCCGGCGGGTGTGACGGCCCGTCCGGCCGGCCCGGTAGTGGTCCGGCCGGCGCGGTGTCCCGAGAGCAGCGGCGCATGCGCGCGATGCTACCCGAGCAAGCTGATCGAGCCGGCCCCTCAAGACGGCTGAAAACGACCGGCGACGTGCGGGCGGTTTCGCACGTGTATGCGTAAATATGGCAACCTCTCGCGGCGCGAGACTGGTCAGGCGTTGCCAGGCACCCGTGCCACGGCGAACACCGACTGCCCGAACGGCGGTCGAACGATCGACTCGGCTGCCTTCGTGGCCGGCAGCACGAGACGGTCGTAGACCTTGACCATCGCGCCTTCCTTCGGCGTCAGCTTGAACAGGCTTGTCGCGGCGTAGTAGCCGATCAGGCCGAGAGCGTTTGCGTACTGCACGCGCTCGACCTCGAGGCCGGCCTCCGTGAGCGCGGCCCGCATCGTCTTCTTCGTGTAACGGCGGACGTGACCGGTGGCAATGTCGACCGGGCTCATCGCGAACATGAACGCCGGGACGATCAGCACGACCGCGCCGCCCGGACGCACCAGGCGCGAGATGCTCCGCAGCGCGCCGACGTGGTCCTCGATGTGCTCCAGCACGTTGTACGAAACGGCAGCGCTGTAGTGGCCGCTGTCTTCGGACGGAAGCAGCATCTCGCGCACCGAAACGCCCGGGCGATCGACCATCCGCTCCTTGAGCTTGACGAGTCGCTCCGGGTCGGCCTCGGTCGCGGTGAATCGCGGAATCCGGTCGGCCCATTCGATGGCGTAGTCACCGAGCCCGCTGCCGATCTCGATCGGATCATCCCCGAGATAGGGGACCGCGAGTTCGACGAACCAACGACGGTGATTCACGGCCGTCGCCAAGCCTTCGAGGACCTCCGACTGGACCTGCTGGTCGCCGGCGATCTCCGCCATGCGCGTCCTCCTGATGTCGGTCGGCGGCTGGGCACGCGAACACCGCCGGCGGGTTTTGTCCGAACGTCAGTTCTGATTGGGCAAGCTGTCGCTCGTGCATACCCGTTTGGTTGGATGTCCTACACCTGAACCGCGAGTTCGGCTCAGACTCGAGCACAGCATAGACGGTGACCATGTCAGTATGGCTACCGATGCGTGTCCTATATGCCCTACGCAGGGGATTCAGCGTTTTCCGGCGGAACTGACTGAGCCGGGGCCGTGGATCCGGGTGCCTGCTGTGGCGGATGATGTGCCGGGTATGGCGGGGGGCCGGACGATCGGCCTGACGCATCGCCGACGGATGCGGTCCCGCGGGCGACGGCCGGCGGCTCGACGACGGTCTGGCGGTCGGAGCCGTCGGGGCTATCGGGGCTATCGGAGCGGTCGGGGCCGTCC
>DATCXD010000144.1:0-7979 GCA_036566005.1 Micromonosporaceae bacterium
GGCCGCGACGACGACGGCCGCTGCTATCTGATCGTCGACGAATATCTGCCCCGCGACACGACCCTGTGGCTGTGGGAACGTTCCACGGGCGAGCGCCGGCTGTTGCGCGGCACCCCGATCGAGGCCCGCTCGGGCGACGAGCCCGAGCGCCGCGAGGGCATCGGCAACGGCTGGTTCGTCGACGATGACCTCCTGCTGCTGGAGTCGTTCGCGTTCGACGATCTCGGCGGGCTCGCATGGCTTTCGCTCGCGGAGCCGGACCGGCTCGCGCCGGTCGAAATCACCGGACTCCGACACCACGGACGAGGCGAGTTCACCGGCGCCCATCATCTGGCCGGCGACCGCTACTCGCTCACGTACAACGTCGACGGTGTGTCGTTCGGGTACGGCGCCCACTACGATTCCGGCGCTCGGCAGATGGTCGTCGACGATCTGCTGTTCGGCCACGGTGAGCTGGGCGACGGCGTCGTCGAGCACATGCACTTCGACGACACGACCGATCGCTACGTGGTGTCCTATTCGTCGGCTGCCACGCCGTCCCAGCTGGCGGTGCTCGGCGCGGTCGACGACGACGGCGTACGCGCGCCAACGTTCGTGACGCGCAACCGCGTCATCGGCCTCGACCCCGGGATGCTCGGATCCGGCGAGGACGCATCCTTCACCAGCCACGACGGGCTGCGGATCTCGGCCCGCCTCTACCTGCCAGCGGAGCAGCTTGGCTACGTCGGGCCGCGTCCGATCGTGTACTACATCCACGGTGGTCCCCAGGGTCAGGAACGGCCCGACTTCACCTGGTTCTCGATGCCGCTCATCCAGTACCTGACGCTGCGTGGCTGCGCCGTCTTCGTGCCGAACGTACGCGGTTCCACTGGCTACGGTCAGGATTACATGTCCCAGGTCGACCGGGACTGGGGCGGACAGGACCGGCTCGACCACGTCGCCGGCGTCGAGCACCTGCGCCAGGATCCGCGGTTGGACACCAGTCGGATCGGTGTAATGGGTCGCTCCTACGGCGGCTTCATGACGTTGACGCTGGCCGGCCGCCATCCGGACCTCTGGTCGGCCGCGATCGACATGTTCGGCCCGTACGACCTGCCGGTGTGGGTCACCCGACTGCCGGAGGCCTGGCAGACGTACTTCCACCTGGCGCTCGGGCATCCCGAGCGGGACCGCGACGAGCTGATCGCACGGTCGCCACGCACCTACCTCGGTGACCTGGCCTGCCCGATGATGGTGATCCAGGGCGCCAACGATCCCCGCGTGACGAAGGCCGACTCGGACGATCTCGTCGAGGAGCTGCGCGGCAAGGGCAAGCAGATCGACTACCTGGTCTTCGAGGACGAGGGCCACGACGTCACGAAGGCCGCCAACAAGGTCCGGTGCTACGAGTCGATCGCCGACTTCATGGCCACCCACCTGCGCCCGGGCGAACCAAAGCAGTGAGGGTCCACGGTCCGGCGCGGCGTCACTCGCCGCGCCGGCCGGTCATTCACCGGTACGGTGCGGGTCGGCGATCGCGCCGACGCCGTCACGTGACGTGTCCAGTGTGCCGGCTGTGGTCCGGCGGCGACTCAAGGTGAGTGTCAGACCACGTCGTATCCTCAGTTCAACGAACAACGCCCATCCCCCGCGTTGAGGAGTCACCGCATGACGGTCAGCACCGCACCCGCCGCGTCATCCGACAAGCTGGATCGCGGCGTCCTGAAGGTCGCCGGGGTGGTCGTGCTCGGCGCCATCATGGCGATCCTCGACATCACGGTCGTGAGTGTCGCGCTGCCGACGTTCCAGCAGGTGTTCCACGCGTCGTACGCCACCGTCGCGTGGACGATGACGGGGTACACATTGGCCCTGGCCACGGTCATCCCGGTCACCGGATGGGCCGCCGACCGGTTCGGGACCAAGCGCCTCTATCTCGCGTCGATCGCTTTGTTCGCCGGCGGTTCGGCGCTGTGCAGTGTCGCCTGGGGCGTCGGCCCGCTGATCGGGTTCCGGGTGCTGCAGGGCCTCGGCGGCGGCATGTTGATGCCGTTGGGGATGACCATCATGACCCGGGCCGCCGGCCCCGATCGCGTCGGACGAGTGATGGCCGTGCTGGGCGTGCCGATGCTGCTCGGCCCCATCGGCGGTCCGATCCTCGGCGGCTGGTTGATCCAGGCCGCCAGTTGGCACTGGATCTTCCTGATCAACGTACCGATCGGCGCGGTTGCGTTCGTCGCGGCGCTGCGGATCCTGCCGACAGATCGGCCGCAGCCGTCCGAGGCGTTCGACTTCATCGGCATGCTCTTGCTCTCCCCCGGTCTGGCGCTATTCCTCTATGGCGTGTCATCGATCCCGGGCGCCCATACCGTCGCCGCGGCCAAGGTGCTCATTCCGGCGATCATCGGTCTCGTCCTCATGCTCAGCTTCGTGCTCCACGCGCTGCGCAAGGCTCACCCGCTGATCGACCTCGGCCTGTTCGGCAACCGCAACCTGACCATCGCGGTCATCACCATGACGCTGTTCTCGGTCGCGTTCATGGGCACCATGTTGTTGTTGCCGAGCTACTTCCTGCAGGTGCGCGGCGAGACGACGCTCAATGCCGGCCTGCTCCTGGCCCCACAGGGCTTCGGCGCGATGCTCACCATGCCGATCGCCGGGCGGCTGACGGACAAGATCGGGCCGGGCAAGCTGGTCCTGGGCGGCATCGTCCTGATCGCCGCCGGCATGGGCGTCTTCACCCAGGTGACCGCCGGCTCCCCGTACGTGCTGCTGCTGGCGGCGTTGTTCGTGATGGGCATGGGTATGGGCATGACCATGATGCCGATCATGTCGGCCGCCCTGGCCAGCCTGCGCGACCACCAGATCGCACGGGGCTCGACGATGATGAACATCATCCAGCAGACCGCCGGCTCCATCGGCACGGCCACGATGTCGGTGATCCTGACCAACCAGGTCCTGAACAGCAGGGCCGCGACCGCGTACAGCGCGGTGACCCAGGGCCTCGTCCCGGCCAACCAGGTCCCGCCCGCCGTCCGGACACAAGGACAGTCCGCGCTCGCCGGCGCGTTCGGTCACACGTACACGATTGGTTTGATCCTCATCATCCTGTGCATCGTCCCGGCCGTCCTACTTCCACGGAAGAAGATCGAGAGCGCGGCCGAGCAGAGTGCGCCCGAACTCGCCGCGGTGTCGCACTGAGTCGAGGATCGTGGCGTGGCCAGCCGGTGCGGACCGGTCGCGATCCGTACGTCAGGCGCCGAGCTCGCCCATCCAGGTAACGAGTTGCTGCCGGCGGGTGTCCGGCTCCGCCGAGACCTCGATCGCCGGTGTGTCGGCGTAGCCGGGTCTCGCCTGGATGTTCGCCCCACGGGCGAGCAGAAACTGTGCGGCACGCAGCTGACCGCCGTGGCAGGCCTGCCAGAAGGCCTCGTCGATCTCGTCCTGCGTCGCGGTCGCCGCCCCCTCGTCCAGGTGGCCGAGCAGGCCGAGCGCCGCGGCGTGCCAGAGCTTGTCGACGGCGGCACCGCGATCGACGAGGCGGCGGGCGACGTGCCAGCAGCCGTACCCGATCGCATTGTCCAGGGGCGTGCCGATCGATCCGTCCGGAGCTTCGATGTCCGCGCCGGCGTCGATCAGAACGTCGGCCACATCGAGATTGTCGGTGCTCGCGGTCCAGTGCAACGGCGTCTCGCGCGGTCTCGGTCCGTCGGTCCGCGCGTTCGGATCGGCTCCGGACTCGATCAACAGTGCGGCGATCCGCGGCGCGTTCGGAAAATAGCCGGGCCAGTCGGTTGCGACATGCAGCGCGGTCCGGCCGCCGTGTCCCCGGGCGGTGGCAACCTCCGGCCACTGCGCTATCAACCGTTGCAACGCTGGTACGTCACCGGAGTGGATCGCGTTCACCAGTCGCCCGACAATGTCGGCGTGACCTGTCTCGGTCGGATCTACCGTCACCATCACATACTGCACCCAAAACCATGTGCGGAACTAAAGCGTCGAAAGTGCCCGCCGCGTGACGCGCTGTCGTTTCCCCAGCCGTCAACCGGGGAATCCTCGCGCATGGGCAATCCCCCGACGTTGTCTCGTCCCAGCATCTCGCGCGCGCCGCTCCGTCGCGGCCATCGGATAGCGCCGATCGTCGGCATCGGCGCGGCCGCGGTCGCCTTCACGGTGCTGTTGCTTCTCGTACGGTTGCAGTGGCCGCCGCTCGAGTCGGCCGATCGGGGTGCTGCCGCGCACCTCAACAGTGCCGTCGCGGCCCATCCCGCGGTCGTGACCGTGGTCAAGGCCATCACCTGGCTCGGCAGCGACGGCGTGTTGTGGACGGTCATTGCGGCCTGCGCGCTGCTGCTGGCGATCCGGCACCGGTGGCGGCTCGCCGGATATCTGCTGGTCACGGGGGCCGGCGCGCTCGCCCTCGATCCGGTCCTTAAGTCTCTGGTCGGACGGCTGCGGCCGGTCGTGGCGCACCCGATTGCCCACGGTGGGGGCAACAGCTTCCCCAGCGGCCACTCGCTCGGTTCGATCGTCTGCTACGGCGCCGTGCTGCTCGTGTTCCTGCCGGGCGTACGGCGCCGGTGGCGCACCACGGTCACCGCGTTGGTCGTCGCACTGGTCGCCGCGATCGGGATCAGTCGCCTGCTGCTCGGCGTGCATTACATCAGTGACGTACTGGGGGGCTGGTCGCTCGGCGTGACCTGGCTCGGCCTGACGGCGGCCGCCTTCGAACTGAGCCGGCGAGCCGCCGGGCGACCGGTGACGCAGCCGATCAGCGAGGGGCTGGAGCCGGAGGCGGGTGCCGACGTCAAACCGAGCCAGCCGCCGAAGACCGAGCCGCCGGATGCGGCCGGCCGGCATCCCGTCGGCGTCGCGGCCGGGATTGCCGTCGCCTGGGTGCTGATCGTCGGGGCGGTGGTCGGCATCGGCAAACTCGTGGTCCGGGGCGGTCACTCCAATCTGCTGGGCGACGAGACCATCCCGCACTGGTTCGCCGCACATCGGACACCGAGCTGGACCGCGTGGAGTCAGGTGTTCTCTGGCCTCGGCGCCACGCAGGCGATTCTCATCGTGGCCATCGCGACCTGCGTCGTCGCGTTGGCCGTGACCCGGCGGTGGCGCCCCGTGGTGTACGTGGCTACCGTCATGGTCGGCGAACTGGGGGCGTTTCTCGTGGCCGCCGCGGTGGTCATGCGGGCGCGACCGGATGTGCGACAGCTTGACTCGCACCTACCGACCTCGGCCTACCCGTCCGGGCACGAGGCCGCGACGTGCTGCCTGTACGTCGCGATCGCCCTACTCGTCCTCGGCTCGGCCCGGGGTTGGTGGCGGTGGCTGTCGCTCGTGCCGGCGATCGCGATGCCCGTGCTGGTCGCCGTGTCCCGGATGTATCGCGGTGAACACCACCCGACCGACATTCTCGGCAGCCTTCTGTTCGCGGCGCTCTGGCTTACCGCCACGTACGCGTTGATCCGGCCGACACACACCGCCGGTCGGAGGAAGCCGGGCGATGAGCCAACCGCTCGCCCGAATCGGCCCTCGCTCCCGACCCGGCCGGATCAGTCAGATCAGCCGGATCGGGAGCGAGTGCGTCACTCGATGGGTTGACGGTCGAGGGCCGGCGGCTGGCGACCCCCGAACAACCCCCCGCCGGCCGTGGCCAGCACCGGGAGGCCGACGAGGATCAGGATCAGGTCCAGCGTCGGCGGATGAGCCATGCGTTCGCTGAGTTCGCTTCGGAAGAACGCCGCGGTGGCGAGGTAGGCGACGGCCGTACCCAGGATGCCGCCGAGCAGGCCGAGCGCGCCGGCGGTGGCCGCGGTGATCGCACGCCGAGTGTGGCCGCTCGCACCGGTCGCGGTGAGCGTGCGCAGCTCACCGGCCGTCTCGCTGCGGATGAGGCCGATGGTCATCGCCAGCATCCCCAGCACCAGCAGGATGCCGGCCGATGTGGCGTCGTTGCGGACGGCGGCGAGCGACGGTGCCTGGCTTCTGGTTTCGATCGTCATGCCGGCGGCGACGGCCAGCTGTCGTGCGGTATTGATCTGGATCGAGGTGAGCGCTTGTGGCGTCTGGATCAGCCACGCCGCGTTCGCCGTCACCTGGAGCTTGAGCGCAGCGACCGCGCGTTCGGTGGCCAGCAGGTTGGGCGCCGAGGTATCGGTCGGCAGGTTAGCGAACGTCTGTATCCGCGGATCATTCACGGCTTGCGGGTCGGGTCCAGCGCCGCCACCAACCAACTGAAGTCCGCGCGTGCCCGACAGCCCGGAGCGTGACGTGACCAGCAGCGTGGCCGGGTTGACCGATGCCGGATCGATGCCGTAATGCGCGAGCACGGCCGGTGTCGCCAGGTAGATGGTGCCGGGACCGCCGATGGTGCCGGTTGCGGTGTGCCGGCCGAGGAACGCGTCGATCGAATCCAACGCGAGAACGTCGTGGCTGTTCAGCGACGCGGCGATCGCCGCGGTCTGTGCTTGCTGCGCGGCCGGTGTTTGCGCGGGCGACTGGACCGCGGTCCCTTTCGGTCCGGTCGGCTGGTTACCGGCCGTTGCGACCAGGACCTGGTTAGCCAGGAGATTCGGCCCGAAGTAATCGACCGGATCGGCATAACGGCCGGTCGTGATGAGCGTGACCAGCATCGCGATAAGGATGGCGAAACTCGTGGCGGCGAGCGCGGCGCCCGAGCGCGATCGGTAGCGGGCCAGGTCGCGCAGCGCGATGCGGATCGCGACGGGCACGCGGCGGGCGGCGACGCCGAGCAGACTGACCGCCAGCGGCGCGAGCAGAAGCAGGCCGACCGCGGTGGCCAGGAGCCCGACGAGTTGCAGCAGCGTGTCCTTGCCCCCGTTTCCGCCCCAGCCGCCGGAGAACGCGAGCATGAGCGTGGCAACGACCAGGACGACGGCGCCCGGGACGGCCGAGCGATGTACGGCCCTCGCGGTGGGGGGTCGACCGGACAGGGCGGCCATGACGGGGACGCGCGCGACGATGCGAGCCGGCCGGCGCGATGCAACCGTAGCGGTGGCGACGGCCAGCACGATCGCGCTCGCGACCAGCCACCAGGGCAGGTTCGTCCAGGTGACACGGTGGTGCGCCCGGGAGGCCAGGGACGGCGCGTACGCGATCCAGGCGGCGAGACCGACGGCGGCGCCGATGAGCGCGCCGAGCACACCGACGAATGCACCGTTGGTGACCATGACCAGCCGTACATTCCGGTCGGTCGCGCCGAGCGCGGAGAGCATGCCGAGGGCACGCAACCGGCGCTGGGCCAGCACGGTGAAGCCGGCCACGGCGACGAGCCCGACAAAGATCAGGCCGATGATCGCGATCGCGAACACGATCACCGCTGGGGCGATCCCGTTCGAGCGCACCGGCGTGACGGCGGCCGTGCCGGCCGGGAACCTGAAGCCGGCGAGACTCGTGGCGGTAGCGTCGAACAGCACGGTCACCCGGTCCGGCGCGCTGACCTGACCCGGCGCGACCAGGGCGAAGTTGTCGAGCAAGCTCTGCGGGTTCTCAACGATTCCGACGACCCGCAGCTCACGTCCAGCGTTCGCCCACAGATCACCGACCTGGACGCCGAACGTGGACGCCAGTTGCGCGGTCATCGCGACCTCGTTCGCTCCGGCCGGATAGCGGCCGGAAGCGAGAGCGAGCATCGGACGGCCGTACGCGCCGTCAGGGTCTTGCGCGCGTAGCTGCGCAATCTGCGCGAGGCCGGTCGCGAGGCTGGCGTTCTCGATGACGTCGGCGGTGCCGAAATGCTGACGTATGGCGGCGATGTCGGCCGCGAGATGCGGATCGGTGCCGGGGATGGTCACGAGGTGGTTGGCGGTGCCGAAGCCGGCATCGGCGGGCGGCGGCGCGTTGCTGGCCACGGCGGCGCCCAGGATCGTCGCGGCGACCGCGACGATGATCAGGACCAGCACCAGCAGTTGCTGGCGCCACTCACGCCGGAACAGACGCCAGGCCCAGCGCACAACGGCTCGGCGCGCCGGTGCGCC
>DATCXD010000149.1:0-7445 GCA_036566005.1 Micromonosporaceae bacterium
GGGTTGCGCGCGATCCGATCGCCGGCCCCGGCTCGCCACAACTGGCCGGCGCGGGTCTCCGGCTTGCGTCGGGCCTGCTCGGCGAAGCAGGTGGTGAATTCGGCCGCCAGGTTGAGGCGCGGGTACCGGGCCAGAACCTGATTGCGGAGTGCGACCGGGAAGTCTTTCGCGTGTAGACCGGAGATGTCGACGCCGGTGGACATTTCGAGCAGAAAGCCTTCGGGATCCGCGACCGGATCGACCGCATCCCACATGTGTCGCACGACGACCTGGGCGGCTCGATCGCGACGGGCCGTCGGCCACCCCGCTCCGGCGCCGAAGAGCCACGCGAGGTGGCCGCCGACGTCTTCGAACGCGACCGTGTGACTGTCGAACTCGGCCACCAGTCCGAGGTCGTGCAGGAGCGCCGAGACGTACAGAAGCTCCGCGTCGTGGTCCATGTCGTGGTCGGCCGCGTACGCCGCCGCCCAGATGTAGGACCGGATGCAGTGATGGAGTAGCGCGGCAGAGTAGAAACGGGTCGCCGCCTCGAGCGCTGCTTGGCACGCCGGCGAGCGCGGAATGTCGATGTCCTTGAGATCCACCGTACAGTCATATCAGCCGTAGGCATCTCCGGTCGCCCCAGTGCCGCGGCGCTGTTTCATGGCATCAGCGGCACGAGGAGGCGCACGGTCAGCCCGCCAATTCGGGGATGACCTTCTCGGCGAACAGATCGATGCTGCCCCGGTCGTACGCGGCGTCGACGAAGTAGCCGATCATGTATGCGAGGCCGAGGTCACGGACCTCGGACAGCCGCTCGACAATCTGTTCCGGCGTGCCGACCAACCGCCCCGAGGCGAACTGGTCGTGGGAGCGTTGCACTATCTCGGCCGGCAAGTGCGGTGTGTAGTGCGCGCGCACCCAGTCCAGCTTGTCGGCGACGTCCTTGTCGGTCTCGCCGATGATGACGTTGAAGTTGCCGGACCGGACGATCGCGTCGAAATCGGTGCCCACGTCTTTGCAGTGTTGAGCCAGGATGTCGGACTTGCGCCCGAAGACATCGGGCGTGGCGTCGAAATTCGTGTACTGGGCATATTTCGCGGCGATCAGCAGCGTCTTTTTCTCGCCGCCACCGGCGATCCACAGGGGAATCCCGCCGTCCTGCAACGGAAGCGGCCGACCGATCGCACCGTCGACCTGATAGTGCTGGCCGGCCAGCGTCGCGGTGCCGGTGGTCCACAGCTGCCGCATGATTTGGACGCCCTCGTCGAGCATGCCGAGGCGCTCACCGGCGGTCGGGGACCCGTAGCCGTACGCTCGCCACTCGTGCTCGTACCAGCCGCCGCCGATGCCCATCTCGACCCGACCGCCCGAAATCACGTCGATGGTGGCGGCGACCTTCGCGAGGTAGGCCGGATTGCGGTAGCCCATGCACGTACACATTTGTCCGAGGCGTACGCGACTCGTCGATGCGGCTAACGCCGCCATCAAAGACCACGCCTCAAAAGTGACCTCGTCGGTCGGCTTCGGGACCGTGTGGAAGTGGTCGTACACCCAGATTGACTCGTACGGGCCGGCGTCGGCGTGCCGGGCGAGGTCGCGCATCGCGGCCCACTGAGCCTCGACGGGCACGCCGGCCAGGTCGAGGCGCCATCCTTGCGGTACGAACAGTCCAAATCTCATGCGTCTCATCCTATTGTCGAACGGTGCGGATGGATGCCGGCGAGGCCCGCGACCGATTCGCCGAGGCTCGCGTGGCCCGGCTGGCGACGGCGGACGCGGATGGACGCCCGCATCTGGTGCCGATTGTGTTCGCGCTGTCGGATGACCGCCTGTATTCGGCGATCGATCTGAAACCGAAGGCGCATGCCGGGCCGAGTGCGCGACTGCGTCGGCTCGACAACATTCACGCGAATCCCGCGGTCAGCGTGCTGGTCGACGACTACACCGAAGACTGGGGGCAACTGTGGTGGGCGCGCGCCGACGGGACCGCTCGGGTCATCGCCGCGACCGACGTCGAGGCCGCTCGGGCGATCCGCGCGTTGGCCGATCGTTACCCGCAGTATCGGGACGCGCCGCCGCCAGGTCCGGTCATTGCGATTGCCGTTGACCGTTGGTCGGGATGGGCGGCCCGAAGCGACCCGGACACGTTGAATAACTGATCTCGCCGTACGGGCTCGCGCTCGCGGTTGCCGCCCGCCCGGGTTTCACCGCCACTTGTACGGGAGATGGTGGGTTCTCGGCCGCGCGACCGCCCAAGTTCCGTGCACTTGCGGCCCCCGGCGCGTGCACTTGCGGCCCCGGGCGCACGGCACTTGCGGAGCCGGGGCGCGCGACAACCGCGGGCGCGACGTCCGTTTCTTTGCTAGCCTGCCGGTTCGTGAGTCTCCACGTTACGGTCGTTCATGCCTGCCAGCGTGCTGGGCAGGGCGGGAGTCCGACCGCCGTGGTGAATGAGACGTTGTTGACTGATGCCCAGCGTCGTGCGGTCGCGATCGCGGCGGGCACGTCGCACGTCGTGTTCATCTCGACCGAGGAACGCGGGTCCGGGCGTCCGGCCGCGTCGCTTCGTTTCTTCACCGCCGCCGGGGAGTTGCCGGGCTGCGGGCATGGCACAGTGGCCGCGCTGGCGGTGCTCGCCAAACGGGCCCGGACGCGGGAGTACGAGGTTGTTCTGCGGTCTGGCGGCCGGACCTTCCGAGGCCATGCCACCGGGCGCGGCGATGGATACGAGGCCACGTTCGATCCCGGACGTGTGGAACTGCGCGCCGTCGCCACGTCGGAGGGTGAACCGATCCTCTCCGCCCTGGGCATTGTTTCTGATCAGGCGTCGGGGTGTCGCATCGCGTCGATCGGACGGCCGCGGATGCTGGTGGAAGTCGTTGGTCGTGAGGCTCTGGCGGATCTGGCACCCGACATGACCCGACTTCGGGAGGCCTGCGATCGGCGGGGATTGCTGGGCTGCTACGTCTACAGCACACCGACGGATGGACGCGCCGCGGCCCGGATGTTCGCCCCGTCGATCGGTGTTCCCGAAGACATTGCCAACGCCAACAGCACCGCCGGTCTGGCCGCGCATGTCGCCGACCGCGGCTTGTCCACACTGGACGTCGACATGGGCGATTCGCTCGGCGCACCGTCCACCATCGTGGCGACTGCCCGACCCGATCCTAACGGCCTGCTGGTCCGTGTCGGCGGCACCGCGACGATCACCGCGACGATCACGGTGGACATCCCCGCCATCTGATCCAGTGCGCTCCCATCTCAGCGAATCGTTGCTGGGGTGTCGCTGCGACCGGGCGTGTTGCCGCTCGACAGTGGCCAACGGCTCATCGACACTAGGATCATGTACCGCGTTCGCGTTTCATTGGTCGTGGCCGGCACCGTGACGGCGGCAGTGGCATCGCTCGGGCTGACCGGATGTCGGCCGGCGAGTGCTACCGCGTCACCATCGAACGGCCCAACCTCGGCCTTCGCATCCACCATCCGCGCCGGCGCGACGGCCACCGACACTCCATCGGCTCCGTCCGGACCGGCCACGTCATCGACGGCGGAGCCCTCACCGCAGGCGACGTCACCGTCGGTCGCGCCGCCGACCGCGCCTGCGATTCCCGCCAAACTCAAGATCGGTAGCTCCGGCGCCGCGGTCTCGTTACTCCAGCACAAGCTCCTGGCGCTCGGTTACTGGTTGTCCAAGGCCAACGGCACCTTCGGCGCGACTACCCAACAGGCGGTGTACGCGTTGCAGAAAGCGGCCGGCCAGAATCCATCCGGTGTGGTCACGGCGAAAACGTGGAGGGCGCTGAACGACGGCACACGGCCGACGGCCCGCAGCAAGTCCGGCACGGTGATCGAGGTGGACCTGAAGCGAGATTTGATCCTGTTCGTGGCGAACGGCCAGGTGAAGTACATCCTCAATACGTCGACCGGCGGCGGCTACGTGTTCTACGAGAACGGCCGGCGCGAGGTCGCCACCACGCCGAAGGGTCATTTCACGACGTACCGAGTGATCGACGGGCCCCATCGGTCACCGCTCGGGCTGCTCTACCGCCCGCGGTATTTCTTCGAGGGCGTCGCCATTCACGGCGACAGCTCCGTGCCCTCGCATCCGGTGTCGCACGGCTGCGTACGCGTGACCGACGCGGCCATCAACTGGATCTGGTCGACGCACCTGGATCCGATCGGACGCCACGTGTGGACGTACTGACGTCGGCCTATAGACGCCGTTCGGTCTCCGGATCCGACACACCGCCGAAATAGCGGTCGAGCACCGCGCCGAACACGGCCTCGGTCGGGTCCGCGCGGCGGAAGAGCGTCATCGACGACCTGAGCTTCATGGCGTCGATCGGCCCGAGGATCGCCTCGGCCGCCTCGGCCGGAGACGTCGCGACGATATCGGCGCACTGGACCAGCCGCCGACCCAGCACCGGGTGCGCGAGGTAGGCGCGAGCCTCCGCCAGCGACGCGATCGCATACCGACGTGAGGTCGAACTCAGGCCGAGGCCGGCGATCTGCGGGAAGACGAACCACATCCAGTGTGTTTGTTTGCGGCCGGCGCGCAGCTCGCGTACGGCGGCGTCGTATGTCCCGCCAGCATCCTGAGCGTTGACGAAACGGTCGAGATCGGGTTGCTCGTCCAAGCTTGTCTCCCTCCTGGCCGAGCTCGACGACGATCGGTTAGCCCGCGAGCCGGGCTAGTAACCGGTCGCGGTCCAACACCGGATCGTCGCGGCAAGGGCGGACGGTCTACCCACGGTACGTGACGGTAAGGCACCGAAAAGTCGGATAGTCGGACCCGACACGTCGCCACGTGTCGGGGTCAGAGTCTGGGGGTTTCTCGGCCACGCCGCAGAGAAACGACGGCACCGGCGCCGCTACCATTCGGCGCATGGCACTGCTGCACCGAGCGGAACTCCACCCGACCAAGCTCGAACTCCTGGCGGCCTGGCTGCCGAGCCGGCGCTGGTACCGAGGGACGGCCGACGCCGAGGTCGAGCGCGTGGCGGCCTGTCGATTCGACGACCCGGCGGGCGAGGTCGGGATCGAGACGATCCTCGTCCGGACCGACGGCGGACCGATCCATCATGTCCCGCTCACCTACCGCGACGCACCACTGGACGGCGGCGCCGCCTGGCTGGTCGGTACCTGCGAGCACACCGTTCTTGGCCGGCGCTGGGTGTACGACGCGTGCGGCGACCCGGTTTACGCGGCGGCGCTGGCGAGCGCCATCTTCGCCGGTACCGGCCAAGCGGAGGAGTTCATGGAGGTTGACGGCCGACTGGAACGTCGGGAGACCGCCATGGTGGTCACGGGCAGCGGCCCGCACGGTGTCGACGTGCCCGTTGTCCGGGCCGTTCGGCACGTCGTGGACGAAGACCCCACCCTCATCGTGACTGACTCTCTGGAGCTAACCGTGGTCCGCACTGTGGATGCAAGCCGCCGTCACGCTGGGCCCACACTGACCGGCAAATGGACCGATCTGCCCGCTGCGGTGCTGTTGGCGTCTGCTCAGCCGAGCTGAACCGAGCATGGTGCCCGTCGGTGTTTCGGCCGGCGACTGCGGCCGTGGAACGGCATGCGAGCCGATGAGACGCGGCTGGCAGAATTGCCGTTCGAACCCGACCTGGCCGACGCCGACGCCGCCACGGATGCGGCCTGATCGTCGCGGTATGGCCGCGCGGCCACCAGCGACCAAACGTCGTCGACGCCGCGCGGGGAGATCGGCACAGTTGCGCCCTGAGCATGGAAACCGCGCGGCGGAGCCGAGGCCCGATAGACGTCGAGGGTCTGCATCGGTTGCGCGGCCGGCGGTGAGGATATAGACCCAGGGTGATTCTTCGCCAACACACCCCCGGAGGTCGAAGATGCACCGTACCCGTCGGAGTCTGATCGTCGCGGTGACCGCCGTGCTGGTCTTCCTCCCCGTTCTGGCCGGCTCCCCGTCGGCCGCCGCGCGACCGGCACCCATCGCCGCAACGCTGCACGGCATCAACCTCGATTCGTCCACTGTGCTCGATCTGCAACGCGACATGAACTCGCATCGGCTGAACTCGGTATCCCTGACCGCGTTCTATCTCGCGCGGATCCACCAGCTCAACCCAGCGTTGCATGCCGTCATCGAGACAAACCCCGACGCGTTGAGCGAGGCCGTGGCGAGCGACGGGCACCGCCGATTGCACGGTGCTCGCAGCGCGCTCGAGGGAATTCCGGTTCTGCTCAAAGACAATGTCGGTACGGGCGATCGCGAGCACACGACGGCCGGGTCGTTCGCTCTGATCGGCGCCAACCCGGCCGATGCGTTCCTCGTCGGCAAGCTGCGGGCCGCCGGCGCGATCGTGCTCGGCAAGGCGAACCTGTCCGAATGGGCGAACTTCCGGTCCACCACGTCGTCCAGTGGCTGGAGCGCGCGGGGCGGCCAGACGAACAACCCGTACGTGTTGGACCGCAACCCGTGCGGCTCGTCCAGTGGCTCGGCGGTTGCTGCCGCGGCCGACCTGGCCACGGTCACCATCGGGACCGAAACCGACGGATCCATCGTGTGCCCGTCCGGCACGAACGACGACGTCGGCATCAAGCCGACCCTGGGACTCGTGAGCCGCACAGGTGTCGTACCCATCTCGGCGCAGCAGGACACCGCCGGGCCGATCACGCGCAACATGACCGACGCGGCCGCCGTGCTCTCGGTCATCCAGGGCGTCGATCCGGCCGACGCGGGGACTGCCGCCGCCGGTCCGTACGTCGACCGCGACTATCTGTCCGATCTCAACGCCCAAGCGTTACGCGGCAAGCGTATCGGCGTGTGGCGCGGCGGCGGCGATGTCGCCGACGTCAACGCGGTCACCGACGCGGCGATCGCCAAGCTTCGTTCGCTCGGTGCGACGGTCATCGACAATGTCGACCTGCCCGGCCTCGACGATGCCTTCAACAACGAGTTCCCGGCATTGCTGGTCGAGTTCAAGCACGACATCAACGCCTATCTGGCGGCGACACCCGGCCAGCATCCGGCCGATCTCGCCGGGCTGATCGATTTCGACAACGCGCACGCCAGCGTCGAGATGCCGTTCTTCCAGCAAGAGATCTTCGACATGGCCCAGGCGACGAACGGCGATCTCACCGATCCGACGTACCTGCAGGAGCGCGCGACCGCGACCGGCTCGGCCCGCACCGCGATCGACTCCGCGCTCGCCGCCAACCACCTGGACGCGATCGTGGCGCCGACCAACGGGCCGGCGTGGGTGACGAACCATACGACGGGTGACGACTTCACGAACTTCGTGAGTGCCTCGGGACCGGCCGCCATCGCCGGATATCCGGACCTCACCGTGCCGGCCGGCTACACCAACGGCGGCGTGCTGCCGATCGGGATGTCGTTCTTCGGCACGGCGTTCAGCGAACCGTCGCTGATCGCCATGGGGTACGCGTTCGAACAGGCGACCCACGCCCGGCACGCGCCGGCCTTCCTGCCG
>DATCXD010000155.1:0-3973 GCA_036566005.1 Micromonosporaceae bacterium
ATCGTGCCGCCGTGCAACTCGACGACCCACCGTGCGATGGCCAGCCCGAGGCCGGTCCCGCCGTTGTCCGCGGCCCCACCCCGCGTGAATCGCTCGAACACCCGAGTACGTTCGCCGGGCGCTATCCCGGGTCCCTCGTCCGTGACCTCCACGACGAGTGTCCCGTCCTCGATGCGCGCGGACGCCGTGATCCGGCCGCCAACCGGGCTGTGCCGGGCGGCATTGTCGAGGAGGTTCGCGACCACCTGATGCAGTCGATGCGGATCGGCGACCACTTCGGCCGGCGGCGCGTACGACACGAAATTCGCGTCCCGGCCGGCAGCCCGGGCGGTGACCTCGGCTTCGCGTACGGCGGCGGCGAGAAACTCGTCGATCGCGAACTCGTCCACGTCCAACGGCACGGCACCCGCTTCGAGCCGCGACACGTCGAGCAGATCCGTGACGAGCCGACCGAGCCGTTCGGTCTGCGCCAGGGCGGTCTGCAAAGTCGCGGCATCCGGCACCTCGACGCCGTCCACGACGTTTTCCAGCACGGCCTGCAGCGCGAAGATCGGCGTACGTAACTCGTGTGACACGTTCGCGATCAGCTCGCGACGCTGCCGATCGGCCTGCGCGAGATCGGTTGCCATCTGGTTGAACGCATCGGCCAGCTGGCCCACTTCGTCGCGGGCGGTGGCCCGCACCCGCCGCGTGTAGTCGCCCCGGGCCATCGCCCGCGACGCCGCGGTCATCTCACGAAGCGGCCGCGTCATGCCGTGCGCCAGGATCTGCGACGTGACGAGCGCGACGGCAATCGCGGTGACCGACAGCGACACCGGCACCCAGCCGATGCCGACGTAGAACACGAACAGGCTGGCAACGCCGCCGCCCACCAGCGCGAGTCCGAGCTTCAGCTTGATCCACGGCAACACGTCGAGCGGTCGCGGCAGCGTGTCCATGATCCATGCGCCGGCCATCCGCGCCCGTCGCACGCCGGGTGCGCTGTCGGCCGCCCGGCCGACCGTACCGGCCAGATCACGGGTGGCATCGGCGAGGTCGCCGGTCCAGCCGCTCACCGAGCCACGCCGAGGTCGGGCGCCGCGCCGATCTCCAGCGAGTAGCCGACGCCATGGACGGTACGGATCACATCCGCCCCGAGCTTGCGGCGCAAGGCCTTGACGTGGCTGTCGACGGTACGGGTGCCGGATGCACCCGCCGATGCATAGCGATGGCCGCGAGGCGTCGTTGAATCCGACCAGCCCCAGACCTGGGCCAGCAGGCGCTGTCGGGGCAGGACGGTCCGCGGGCGGCGGGCCAGGTGGCTCAACAGGTCGAACTCGATCGGAGTCAGATGGACCTCGACCCCGGCTCGCCGTACCCGTCGTTCGGCCGGGTTGATTTCGAGATCGCCCACGACGATGGCCGCGCTGACCGGCGTGGCCTCGGCGGCGAGCTGGGCCGATCGCTCCTCGCGGCGGAGCAGCGCGTGCACGCGGGCGGCCAGTTCGCGCAACGAGAACGGCTTGGTGAGGTAGTCGTCGGCGCCCATCGCAAGCCCGATGAGCAGGTCGTTTTCGTCGTCCCGGGCGGTCAGCATGATGACCGGCACCGGCCGTTCGGCCTGGATGCGGCGGCAGACCTCGAGCCCGTCGAAGCCCGGCAGCATGACGTCCAGCACGACGAGGTCCGGGCGCCACACCGCGGCTCGCGCTACGGCATCCGGGCCATTGGCGGCGAGCGTGACATCGAACTCTTCGGCCCGCAGCCGCGCCGCGATCGCATCCGCGATCGCTCGCTCGTCCTCGACGACCAGAACCTTGCGGTTGCTCATGGCCCCCAACGTACGGCCAGCCCACCATCCGGGTGTGCTCAAGATGTGCCCATCCTGTGTGCGCCGGACCATCCGTGGCGCACCGGACTGGATCTAGTAGGCGCCCTTCGTCCGCAACACCACGCCGATCGTCCGCCACAAGATCGTCAAGTCGAACGCTAAAGACCAGTTGTCGACGTAGTAGAGATCGAGCCGCACCGCGTCGTCCCAGGACAGTTCCGAGCGACCGGACACCTGCCAGAGCCCGGTCATGCCGGGGCGGACCAGCAGCCGCCGGCGTACGTCGCCCAGGAAGTCACCGTCCTCGGCCGGCAACGGTCGTGGTCCGACGAGCGACATGTCGCCCCGCAGCACGTTGATGAGCTGCGGCAACTCGTCGAGTGAACTCGCCCGCAGCCAACGACCGACCTTGAAGACGCGCGGGTCCTTGCGCATCTTGAAGAGCATGCCGTCCTTCTCGTTCTGATCGACGAGCATGGCCCGGCGCTCTTCGGCATCGACGTACATCGTGCGGAATTTCCAGACCGAGAAGATCTTGCCTTCGCGACCCGTTCGGCGCTGCCGGAAGAAGATCGGCCCGTTGTCGGACACCTTGATGCTGATCGCGATCGCCACGAAGAGCGGCGTGAGGAGCAGCAGACCGACCGCCGCGGCCAGCCGGTCCAGAGCGTTCTTGACGAGCCACGAAATGCCGGCGAGCTTCGGCTCCTCGACGTAGAGCAGCGGAAGGCCTTCGACCGGTCGGATGTGTACGCGAGGGCCGGCGATATCGGTCAATTGGGGTGCGACGACAAGTTCGACGCCGGTGCCTTCGAGTTGCCAGGCGAGCCGGCGGAGGTCGGCGCGGTCGCCGGACGCGGACCCGCACACAGCGACCGTGTCCGCGCCGATCTCGTTGACGAGCGCGACCAGATCGCGATTGACGTGCACCGGGATCGGCGCCTTACGGCGCGGCTGGGCCGCCCGCCCGTCGGTCAGCAGGATGCCGATCGGCAGCATCCCGGCGTGACGGGTCCGGGTGACGGCGGTGTAGACCTCGACCGCCTCGGACAACGTGCCGACGAGAAGCAGGTGGTGACTGGCGCCGCCACGACCGCGTACGAGATGCAGGACGCGTCGAGCGACGAACCGCAGCACGCATACGTAGACCAGGGCGCCGACGAGGGCGACCGCCACCGACAGACGCGACAGCAGGACGGTCGTGGCGAAGGCGACAAAGGAGACGGTGGCCGCGACCGTGATGGCGGCTCGTACGACCCGTTTGAACTCGTCGGTGCCGATGCCGAGGTAGCGCCGGTCGTAAGCACCGTGCGCCCACAACACGATGATCCACGTGAGCGGCAGGAGCACGTACGCGATCAGCCGGAAGAGGCCGGGCTGGTCGCGAAAACCACTGGTCGCCTTGCTGAGTTGCGAGGTAGCGGTCAGGCTCGCGAGGCCCACGGCAATGAGGTCGCCCACGACGAGCACGGCCGCGTACGGCCGGTGCCACGTGGACAGCCGCCGGTGCCGGAGCCACGAGGACGCCCGGGTTACCCCGTTGCTCGGCGATGGCTCGTGCGGATCGTCAGGCACGCCGTTGCTCGACCTCCAACCGGACGGCGCTGCCGCCGGCGCGGACGGAGCCGTGGGAAGGGCCGGGGGTGCCATGGGGGTGGTTGACGGCGACTGGAGACTCGACGTCGCCATCCGTGTGTCCTCTCGGGCCGTACGCGCTGGGTCTGAATTCACGCCATCGGGGTGTTCCCGCGGCGCGTAGACAAGCTCAGCCCGACCGGCGATGCTGATGCCGATCGGTCCGTCCAATGGTGGTCTGCGCAAGCCGACGTCGGCGCGCGAGGACCTGCCCACACCAGGCGCTCTGTCTGTCACGGTGCCTTCAGTGTGCCATGTCACATCACGTGACGATGTCGACGGCCCGACCTTAGTTCGCCGGGATCGGCATGTCGAGACATGAACGCCTTTGCGGTGTACCGATTTCGTCGCCCCAATTGCGCGGCTCGCCGATTATCGGCGGAGCGTGACTGGCACCTTCCGGAGAGCGTACGGCCGCCCCGAATTCAACGTTCAGTGAGCGTCGTCGGTGACCAAAGTCATCCCGCAGTTGTACGGACGTTGGCCGGCTCCGGCCGCGATTCGACGCCAACTTCCGTACAACTGCGA
>DATCXD010000235.1:0-4052 GCA_036566005.1 Micromonosporaceae bacterium
CACCGGTGGGGACTGGAACGGTCCGGCCGCGACGTGCTCGTCACGTGCTGCGCCAGACTCCGACGGCCGACGCGCTCGCTACCGAAATCAGCCGGGGCCGCGCGCACTGACGTCGCCATGGGCGGATCGCGCCATCGACCGACCACGGGCGCCCGATATTGACACACATCAGCGCGCGCCAGCCATTGACATCGTCAAATGTGGCGCGTTAGCGTGCGCCGAACACTTAGGAAACTTTCTTTTTAGTGGTGCCGTACCCGCCCATGTCGTGTCTGGTCCCGGAGGTCCACATGTCTTCCCATCGCCAGTCCCATCACCAGCCCTATCATCGGTCAGATCGCCAGAGCCGTCACCGGTCACGCGGCCGTTTCTGGTCCGTGGTGGCGGCCGCGCTGCTCGGCGCGACCGTGCTCGTCCCGGCGACGGCCGCGTCGGCGGCCGACCTGCTCACCAACGGGGACTTCGAAGCCGGCAGCCTCGCCGGCTGGTCGTGTTCGCTGGGCACCGTCGTGACGAGCCCGGTGCACGCCGGCACCCACGCTTTGCAGGGCGCCGCCAGCACGTCCGACGACGCTCAGTGCACGCAGAACGTATCCGTCGTGTCGGGCTCGCAATACACGCTGTCGGCCTGGGTGCAGGGCAACTACGTGTTCCTCGGCGTCACCGGCGGGGTGTCGACCTGGACGCCCGGCGCAGCCGGCTGGTCGCTGTTGTCGACCACGTTCACCGCGTCGTCCGCGTCGGCTCAGATCTACCTGCACGGCTGGTACGGCCAGGGGACGTACTTCGCCGACGACGTCACACTGGCCGGACCGGGCGGAACCGTGACCGTACCCGCGGCGCCGACCGGACTCGCCGTCACCGGTACGACGACGACGAGCGTGTCGCTGTCGTGGACCGGCGCGGCCGGCGCGACCGGGTACAACGTCTACCGCGGCACGACGAAGGTGGCGACGGTCACGGGCACGTCGACAACGGTCACCGGTCTCACCGCGGGCACGCAGTACACGTTCAACGTCACGGCGACGAACACGGCCGGCGAATCCGCGCATTCGGCCAATGTCACCGCGACCACGGCGAGCGGAAGTCCGACCGTACCGGCGGCACCGTCCGGCTTGGCCGTCACCGCGACGACGAGCACATCGGTCTCGCTGTCGTGGAACGCGTCGTCGGGGGCAACCGGTTACAACGTCTACCGCGGCACGGCCAAGTCGGCGTCGGTCGCCGGCACGTCCGCGACGATCACCGGGTTGTCGCCGAGTACGCAGTACACGTTCAACGTGACCGCAACGAACACGGCTGGCGAATCCGCGCATTCGGCCAACGTCACCGCGACCACGCCGGCGTCCGGGGGCGGCGGCACCGGTTCGGCCAAGGTGTGGCCGTATATCGACATCACCATATCGTCGCCGACGCTCGCCCAGGTGGCTCAGGCGACCGGGCAGAAGTTCTTCACGCTCGCGTTCGTACTCGGATCGTCGGCCGGCTGCGTGCCGTCGTGGGGTGGCACGATCGCGCTGAACGATTCCCGGATCGCCGGCGAGATCTCGGCGTTGCGGACGATCGGCGGCGATGTCGCGGTGTCGTTTGGCGGCGCCGCCGGTCCGTACCTGTCGTCCGTCTGCGGGACGCAGGCTCAGCAGGCATCCGCGTACGAACAGGTCATCGACGCCTTCAACATCAAGCACATCGACTTCGACGTCGAGGCCAGCATCCCGATCGACACGATGAACAAAGCGATCGCCCAGGTGCAGCGCGACCGGCCGGGCACCGTCGTGAGCTACACACTCGAGGTCGTTGCGGACGACTTCGGACTGGTTGGCTCGATCGGCACCGACGTCCTGACCAATGCCGTAACCAACGGTGTGAACGTTGGCGTCGTCAATCCGATGACGATGGACTACGGCTCGACCAAGGAGTGGGGCGACTCGGTCATCGCCGCCGCCCAGACCGTCGAGACGCAGATGGCGCAGATCTGGCCGACCAGGACCACTGCCCAGCTCTACGCGATGCTCGGCGTCACACCGATGATCGGCCGGAACGACACCGGGCCGATATTCTCGATCGCCGACGCGCAGAAGCTCGTGACGTGGGCTGGCCAGAACCACGTCGGGCTGCTCGCGTTCTGGTCGGTCGGCCGCGACAACGGCGGCTGCCCCGGCGGCGGCGTGTCGCCCACGTGCAGCTCGATCTCGCAGTCGACGTTCCAGTTCACCAGCATCTTCGCTGGCTACACCGGATGAGCCGGCAGCGCGGCACCTATCGATGAGACACCACGGCGGCGGCCAAACCCCCGGGCCGCCGTCGTGGCACGCCGGCGGCGACCGGCAAGCCGAGACAAGGGGTTCCGGCGCATGTGACTGTGCGGTAACTTGGCCCGCAACCAGGTCCCGGCAGCGCCGCTCGGAGGCATCCTATGTACGACTACGTCATCGTCGGAGCGGGATCGGCCGGGTGCGTGCTCGCTAACCGTTTGTCCGCCGACCCGAATGTCACGGTCGCGTTGATCGAGGCGGGCGGCCGCGACCGTAAACGGGAGATCCATATCCCGGCCGCGTTCAGCAAACTGTTCAAGACGCCGCTCGACTGGGCGTTCGAAACGCAGCCGCAGAAATTCCTCGACGATCGCGAGCTGTTCTGGCCCCGCGGCAAGATGCTCGGCGGCTCGTCGTCGCTCAACGCAATGATGTGGGTACGCGGGCATCGCGCCGACTACGACGGCTGGAACCTACCCGGCTGGTCGTACGACGAGGTGCTGCCCTACTTCCATCGGATCGAGCACCGGGTCGGCACCAACCACGACAACGCGTACGGCACCGAGGGTCCGATGTGGATCGAGGAACTACGCGATCCGAATCCGCTCACGGCGGCATTCCTGGCCGCGTGCGGCGAGACCGGCCTGCGGCGCAATCCAGAGCTGAACGAGCCGGACAACGCCGGCTTCGCACCGACGCCGGTTACCATGCACCGCGGCCGACGCTGGAGTGCCGCCGACGCCTACCTGCATCCCGTACGGAAGCGGCCGAACCTCACCGTCATCACCGGCGGGCTGGTCGAGCGGGTATTGATGGCGGACGATGCCGACGGACCGGTCGCGCGCGGCGTCGTCTACCACGGCGAGAGCGGCGACATCGTCGAGGTGGCGGCACGGCGTGAGGTCGTGTTGGCCGCCGGCGCGATCGGCTCGCCGCATCTGTTGATGCTGTCCGGGATCGGTGACCCGGACCGGCTCGCCGCGGCCAGGGTGCCGGTGGCCGTACGCAGTCTCGAAGTGGGCCGCAACCTGCAGGACCACCTGGCCAGTGGATGGATCGTGGACACGCCAACCGCGGTCACTATGATCGATGCGGAGAAGCTCGGCCAGGTGGTGAAGTACCTGGCCCGGCGCAAGGGCATGCTCTCGTCGAACGTCGCCGAAGCGGTGGCGATGGTGCACACCGAGGACGGCCTTTCCGCACCGGACATCGAAATCCTGTTCGCGCCCGTGCCGTTCCTCGATCACGGCTTCACCGAGCCGCCGGGGCACGGCTTCACGGTCGCGTCGATCCTGCTGCAGCCCCGCAGCGTCGGCGAGATCACGCTGACGAGCCCCGATCCGGCGGTCGCACCGCACATCGACCCGCACTATCTGTCCGATGACGCCGACCTGCGTTGCGTCCTGGCCGGGTTGACGTTCGCGCGTAACATCATGGCCGCCCCGTCGCTCGCCCGGCACGTCGGCGCGCCGATGCGACCGGATCGTTGGCCCACCGACGATGCGGACCTCGAGACCTTCGTGCGAACGTATTCCGAGACGCTCTACCACCCGGTCGGCACCTGCCGCATGGGCGCGGACGGCTCGTCCGTCGTGGATCCTGAGCTGCGTGTGCGAGGCGTGGCCGGGCTGCGCGTGGCGGACGCGTCCGTCATGCCCCGCATCAACCGCGGACACACCAACGCACCGACGCTCATGATCGCCGAGCGCGCAGCCGACCTGATCGCGCCGCCCACCTGAACGCGCGGCCGACCTGAACGCGCGGCCGACCTGAACGCGCGGCCGACCTGAACGCGCG
>DATCXD010000183.1:0-2567 GCA_036566005.1 Micromonosporaceae bacterium
CCTGCAACGGCTGGCTGGTCGCCTGCAACGGCTGGCTAGGTCGCCTTCAATGCCTGGCCGGGTCGCCTTCAACGGCGGGCTAAGTCGCCGGTCCATCGGCTGGCTAAAGCGCCGCTTGAGTCGCGGACCCGTAGCGACGAGGCGTTAGGCTCGCGCCATGACGGAGGACGTGTTCCCCGACCCGGCGACGCCGTTTGGTCAGCGGGTCCAGCGACGATTGCGCGACGAGAAAGTGATCTGGTTGACGACCGTCGCCGCGGACGGGACACCGCAGCCAAATCCGGTGTGGTTTCTGGTCGACGGCACGACCGTCCTCGTCTACAACCGACCTGATGCCCGTCGGCTCGCACACATTCGACGGCATCCGAGGGTCACGCTCAACCTTGATGGGGACGGTCGCGGCGGCGACATCATCGTGCTGTCCGGTCGAGCAGAAGTCGTAGCGGACCATCCGCTGCCGCACGAATTCCCGCCCTACGTCGACAAGTATCGAGAGGCGGCCGAACGGATCAGCGGCAACGTCGAAGATTTCAGCGCCGCATACTCCGTCGCGCTGCGCATCACGGTCGATCGCGTCCGGGGATTCTGACGCCCGTCAGATGTCTGTCACGCTTCGTCGACCGAGTTGGTATCTCTGGGCGACCGAATTCCAGGCCTTGACGAATCGCGTCCCTTGACGGCGTCCGCCCGTCCGCGTTGCCGTCCGTACCGAGGCGAAACGCCTTCTCGTTCTCCGACGGGCACCGGGCGCCGGCCGCCTCGACTCACATGAGGTAGGCCGTGTCCGCAACGTACGAGGCCTGTGTCGCGTGACCATTCCGCTGCCACGCGGCGCGATCGACGATCCGGTACCGTACGCATGTGGTCTCGTCGGCCGGGGGCTGTCCCGGGCCGAATGGCCGAGGTACGCGCCCAAGGTCGGCTTCCGTGAGACGTGTTCGAAGACCTGACATGACAGGCTTCGACCGCATCGAACGATGGCGGACGGATGGCTTCGAAGACCGGAGGCGGCCTGAGGAAGCGCGGCGCCGGCGCCAGATGCGGCGGGGCGAGGTCGCGCACCGCCGGGTGAGCCGCCGGGTCACGATCGAAGGGAACGCCAATGATCGTTGCATTTTCCGTCACGCCGATCGGCGTCGGCGAGGACGTCGGAGCAGCGGTCGCCGAGGCGGTCCGGGTCGTACGGGCCAGTGGACTACCCAACCAGACCGACGCGATGTTCACGCTGCTGGAAGGCGAGTGGGACGAGGTGATGTCGGTGGTGAAACAGGCCGCCGACGCCGTCCTCGCGAAAGCGCCGCGGGTCAGCATCTCCCTCAAGGCGGATATCCGGCCCGGCGTCACGAACGCCATCACGGCCAAGGTGGCCTCGATCGAGGCCCATCTCGCGGCGGACGACTCACGATGACCCGGGCGGACGGGACGCAGGTCTACGCCGGCGTCGCGTACGCGGAGTTGCACGGCTTCCGGCCGCTGCTCCTCGACCTGTACGTCCCGCCCGCGAGTGCCGGCCCGACCACGGATCTGCCGCCACTGGTCATCTGGATCCACGGCGGCGGCTTCTATTCCGGAGACCGCCGGATCCTGCCGGAGACGTACCCGCCGAATTCGGTCTTTGATCGTCTCGTGGCCGCGGGCGTCGCGGTGGCGACCGTCGACTACCGGTTTACCGGTGAAGCGATCTTTCCGGCGCAGATCGACGACGTGCACGCCGCGATCGACTACCTGTGCAGATTCGCGCCCGCGTACGGGATCGACGCCGATCGCATCGGCACCTGGGGCGAGTCGGCCGGCGGTGCACTGGCGGCGCTGGCCGGGCTGACGAGCGGCCAGGTGTCAGCGGTCGTGGCCTGGTATCCGCTGACCGATCTGGCGCACCACCGCGCGGGCCGGCCCGACTCGGTCGAGGTCGAACTGCTCGGCGCCCCGCCGGCCGCGGTGCCGGAATTGGCGGCGAGTGCGAGCGCCGTGACACGGGTGACCGCCGACGCGCCACCGTTTCTCATCGTCCACGGCGACGCGGACGGCGTGCTGCCGCTGGACCAGAGCGAACGGCTGCATGCCGCCCTGATCGCCGTCGGCGCATCTTCGAGGCTGCATGTCGTGCCGGGCGCCGACCACTGCTTCGAGGGCTATGACGACATCGGCGGTCTCATCGACGAGTCGGTCACCTTCCTGTCCAAGATGCTGTCCCCCGCTCCGTTGTCGGCGTCGGCGGAATCGTCGGCGTCGGCGGAATCCGTGGCCTCGCCGTCAACGTCGTCGGTCGCGGTCGCCGATACCCGGTAGCGCAGCCAGCGTGGCGTGACGGCAGCCAACACGAACAGCGGCACCGCGAACGTGGCCAGCAACCCGGTGACCGGCAGCCATTGGGCGATTGCCGCGCTCGCGGCGAAGACGATGATCGCGAACACGTCGGCACCGACACCGGCGACCGACGTGACTGTCGCCCGCGCCCGACCGCTGATCACGTGCTGCAGCCGGATCTCGGCGCCGGTGATGCCGAATTGCACGACGCCGAACGCAACGGCCACGCCGGTGAACCCGGCCGCGTGGTCGGTCAACCC
>DATCXD010000184.1:0-7624 GCA_036566005.1 Micromonosporaceae bacterium
CGCGAGCGCGCCATGTACATGGGCCATGACCTTAGCCAGCCGCACGTCCTGCTGGTCGCGCGCCTCGACCGGCCGGCAGCCGCTTCACCCGCCGACGCCTGGGACAGCCACCTACCACGCCTGATCGGGATCATCCGCGCGGTGGCCTACCCGGGCCGCCGGCTGCTCGTGACGAGCAGCCGGCACCATGTCGTCCTGCTCTGGCCGCAGCCTGATCAACGCGATCCGCACGAGGTCGCCCGAGTGGTCCGAGCAGATGTGGCGCGCGCGATCCGCGGGCAGACGGCATCGATCGCGATCACGGGCACGTGCATCGATCCGGGCCAGTACCCCGTCGCCTACCGGATGGCACGCGGCATGCTGCAACTCGCGCTGCTGCAGGGAAGGCGCAACGCCACCTTGTCGCTCGAGGACCTCGGCCTGTACGGGCTGTTGTTGCAACTGGACGATCCCGGAGAACTCCTACGCTTCGCCGAGCGGGTACTCCGGCCGGTGCGCGACTACGACGATCGGCACGGAACCACACTGCTGCAGACGCTGCGCACCGCCGTCGAGACCGGCCGCGATCGCGCGCGCACTGCGGCCGCACTGCACGTCCATCCGAACACCGTCGGCATACGCATAAAGCGAATCGAGTCGCTGCTGGGGCGGTCTCTGCAGTCACCCAGCGCGTTACTCGAGGTCGTCGCAGCCCTGATGGCCGACGACGTCTCCCGAAGCCGGTACGCAACGCAGTGGTGATCCCGCTGGCCCGTCGGCCGGCCGGGACGCCGAAAGGTAGCGAGACTTCGCACCGCCGGGCGCTGATGGCCGCCGCCGTTTCCGGGGCCGTACTTGCGGCCCAGCAGCGGCTCAACGGGGGGCTCGGGGACCGGCTACACGACGCCCTCGGGGCGGCGCTGGTCTCGCTGTGCCTCGCATTCGCGGTGTCGGCACTGATCGTCGCAGCGAGCCCTGCCGGCCGACGGAGCATCCGGGCTGTCGCCGGGGTCCCGCGCTGGCAACTGCTCGGCGGGCTGGGCGGTGCAGCGATGGTGTCGGTCGGCGCGGTGGCAACGCCACACATCGGCGTTGCGCTGCTCAGCGTGGGCATCGTGGCCGGACAGACGTCCGGCGGCATGCTTGTCGACCGCGTCGGTCTCGGGCCGGGCGGACGGCATACCCTGACCCCTCCCCGACTCGGCGGCGCGTTGTTGTGCCTGACCGCCGTCGGGATCGGGTTGATCGGCCACGGACCGCATCACGCCGCCGTGGCGCTGGTGCTGCTCGCTGTGGCAGCCGGGAGCCTGGCTTCCGGACAGCAAGCTCTCAACGGACGCATGCGCCACGACACGGGCAACGCGATGCTCGCCGCCAACGTCAACTTCGCGGTCGGCGCCATCGCCGTGGTTCTCGTCATAGTTGCCACCGGAGCGGTGTCCAGCTGGCCGTCGCTGCACACGTCGAGCGGCAGCGTCTGGTACCTATTTCTTGGCGGGCCGTTCGGCGTGCTCGTGGTGTGGGTCGCCTCGGTCACCGTCCGATTGCTCGGCGTGCTGCGGCTCAGCCTCGCGGTCACGGCAGGGCAGCTGATCGGCAGCCTCGTCCTGGACGAGGTTTGGCCGGAGCCCGGGACGTCGATCGGCATCGGTACCGTTCTCGGCGCGGTACTCACGGTGATCGCGGTGGCCGTTGCCAACCTGCGAACCGTACCCGATGATCGGGACGCGCGGCGGTTGAGCTGACCGGCGACGAACACGACGATGGCATGGTGAGCGAGACCTCGGGCGCGGCCGACACCACAGGCGCCACGGGTGTGAGACGCTGGTGTTGCTCACCTCGGCCAACGCGACGGTACGGGCTGCGGCCCCCCGACGCGATTCGCGGCCGGGTCATGGGCATGTACTGCTTGTCTTCATCGGCAGCGCCGCGATCGGCGGCGCGATGCTGGGGGCGCCGACGAACACCTCGGCCCGCGCATCGGCATGCTGCTCGCCGGCGCCGTACCCGCCATAGCCACCGTATTCGTCGGTGCGAAGGTCGCCCGCATCGCGCCCCGCGGCGACGCCAGCATCGACGATGCCGTGGCCTTCGATCATCGGCATTCTGGCCGACGGCCGGTGCTAGCCGGAGAGGCCGACCGATAGACACGAGCCGTGAAATGGCCAATGTCAAACGTGTGCGGGTTCGAAACTCGCGAGCATCATCTCGAGGGCCCGCTGGTCGGGGCCGACGAACGGATCGGCATCGGGAGCTTCGGCGAGCATGCCGAACAACTGGTCGCCGATCCCGGTGGCCGGCGGTAGGTGCGTGCTGAGGACGACGTCCGGATCGATGGCGCGAGCGGACCGTACGGTTTCGAAGTAGCGGTCGGTGTTAGCACTGTGGATCCAGGGACTGTCGACCGTCGCCCAGAGCAGCTGCGCGGCACGTAGATCCGCGTCCGCCAGGTCACGTGCGTCCGTGCTGCTCGCCAGGTCTGCGGTGGGCATCGCGCCGCCGAAGCAGTCCGAGCTGAAGCAGAGTCGCGACGCCTCGTCGTAGAAGGCGACGGTGGCCGGGTTGTCGAACAACGGTGGCCGGAACCCGTGCAGCACACGGTCGCCAAGGTCGAGACTCTGGCCCGGGTTGAGCAGATACACCCGATCGAGCGGGAGCGGCCGTTCGGTGGACATGATGCCGACGCCGAGGAACGTCGTGACGACGCGAGCGCGCGGCGCGGCATCCATGAGATCGAACAGGCCGCCGGTATGGTCGCGATCCGGGTGAGTGAGCCAGATCCACCGTACGTCGGCGGGGTCCATGACGGTTCCGAGCGTGGCCACGAAGTCTCGGTCGGGCAGGCTGAGGCCCGTGTCGATCACCACAGGCTCGCGGCCGTGAAGTACGAACGCGTTGACAGGCAGGAACCCGATGCCGGGCACCTCGAGATAGTCGTTCAAGACGGTCACGTGCCTGCCGATTCGGTACGTGCGCATGACGCCTCCCTTGATCTTGTTTAGAACGGAACTGGCGTATTCAGGATCCCGTCGCCGGCCTCGCGGCCGCTCAGCGTGCGGCAGAACTCGACCGCGTCGAGCGTGACCTGAGGGCCGCCGGTGCCAGATTGGTAGGCGCCGCCAGCCGCGCCGGTGAGCGTGAGGGTGAATGGACGCTGATGCCGGCGCGCCCAGTCCGCGACGACATCCGCGACCAGGCGACCGTCGTGCGCGGAAGACAACTCGGCTGCACGGCCAGTCGCCCGGCTGAGGTCGACGCGATGCATCCATGGGTCGCGGGTATAGATGATGTCGAATAGGTAACCGAACGTCCACGGTTGCTCGCCGGGCAGATGAACGACGAAGGTCGCCGCTCGCTCCTCGCCGGTCGTCGCGCGGCGCCCGGTGAGCCCTCGTCGCGCGGCATCATGCAGCGATCGAGTCAACTCCGCCGTGCTCAGATCGGCGTGCTCGCGCACCTGCAAAGCCGTCATTTCGTCGAGTGGTATGCCGCCGGTTTGTTGGGCAATACCAGCTGCGGCCGCGAACTGCCGCGTCCGTTCGTCGGCATCGGCGTGCTGTTCGAACATGCCGAGCAGGTGTCCGAGCATGTCCTTGACGTCCCAGTCGGTGCAGTCGGTACGGCGCGACCAGTCGCCGTCGACGAGTTCATCGGCGAGCCCCAGCACTCGGTCGTATTCGGTGGCGGCGAGGTTCATGGCCTCGTCATGTCCGATCTCCGGGATCTGTTCTACCGCGATTGCCGGTCCGGTCATCGCGCTGCCTTCCTAGCGTGGATGGCTGCGTAATGGGCGAGATACATGTCGGTGACGTCGTCGACCAGGCGCAACCATCGGTCACCGCCCGGTTCGTTGGAAGCCTGCTGCGCGGCCAAGCCAACGATGATCGCGATCCAGGCATCCATCGCTCGTGTATCGGATATGCCGCATGCCCGCAAATTGCCGCGAGTGTGTTCGAGAGCGTCGATCGCCGGCGCGTAGGACTCCGGACTCGGCTCGAACCCGGGGATCGTACGCTGGAATAGCAACTGGTAGCGCACCGGATCTTCGAGGCAGAACTGTAGGAAAGTCCGCGCGTGCGCGCGCAGGTCTTCTACCGGATCGACCGTGAACGGCAGTCCGGTGAACCGACTGAGCAGTTCGCGATTGGACGCGGCGAACATCGCGTCGTAGATCGCATGTTTGGACGGGAAGTACACGTACAGCGACTGCGCACGCATGCCTACCTTCGCCCCGAGGTCACGCATGACCAAGGCGGTCAGCCCGACTTCGCGGGCCAACTCCCATGCCGCGCCCAAGATCTCCGCACGAGTCGCGGCATTGCGCTCGGCTCGACGATCCCTCGATACTATTCCTGACATAGTCAGTCATTATGAACTTTGTCAGGAAATATAGCAACGACGGGTAGCGACACATTGAGCGAAGATCATTGAGCGGCGAGCCAGGCAGTACGACGACACCACCGACCGCACCCACGACAGAGTCCCCCATGATGATCATGAGGGACTCTGTCGTTCGTGTTGCACCCGGCCGCGCCGGAGAGTTCCAACCTAGCCGCGCCGGAGAGTTGCGACCTGACCGCGGGATCGATCAGGCCTTGGCCTGCATGCTCGATCGGGCCGGGTTGCCCTGCGCGTCAGCCTTCGGGTCCTTTACGCCCTTCTTCGCCTGCACACCAGCTTCGACGCGGTCGCCGAGTTCCTTGTCCACGTTGCGCCAGTACTCGAAAGCGCGGTTGAGGACGGGCTCGCTCACACCGTTGAGCAGGTGGCCGACGATGTTGTTCACGAGACGCTGGCGAGCGGCGTCGTCGAGCACCTCGCGTACCATCGTGCCGGCTTGGCCCCAGTCGTCGTCGGCGGCACGCGTTGTGTACGCGGCTCGCACCATCTCGCCGTCGGAATACCAGTGACCGCCGTCGTCGGTCAGCTCGGGCTCAGCCTTCGGGCCACCGTACGAGTTCGGCGCGTACACGGGGTCGCTGACGTTCTGCACCCGCATCGCGCCGTCCTTGGAATAGCTGTGCACCGGCACCTTGGGCGAGTTCACCGGGATCTGCTTGTAGTTCACGCCCAGCCGCGCCCGGTGCGCGTCGGAGTAGCTGAACCCGCGTGCGAGCAACATCTTGTCCGGCGACAACCCGGTGCCGGCAACGATGTTGTTGGGCTCGAACGCGGCTTGTTCCATCTCGGTGTGGTAATCGGTGACGTTGCGGTTGAGGGTCAGCCGGCCGACCTCGTGGAGCGGATAGTCGCTGTGCGGCCAGACTTTGGTCAGGTCGAACGGATTGAACCGGTACGTCTTCGCGTCCTCGAACGGCATGATCTGCATGTTCAACGTCCAGCTCGGGAAGTCCCCCGCCTCGATGTGCTCGTAAAGGTCGCGCAGGTGGTAGTCCGTGTCGACCGCCGCCATCTGGTCGCCCTCGTCCTGGGTGAAGAACTCGATGCCCTGGTCGGTTTTGAAGTGGTACTTGACCCAGAAGCGCTCACCCTGAGCGTTTATCCACATGTACGTGTGGCTGGAGTAGCCGTTCATGTGCCGCCACGTCCGCGGAATGCCGCGATCGCCCATCAGCCACGTCACCTGGTGCGCCGACTCGGGCGACAGCGTCCAGAAGTCCCACTGCATGTCGTTGTCGCGCAGATTATTCGACGCGCGTCGCTTTTGCGATCGGATGAAGTGCTGGAACTTCATCGGATCCCGCATGAAGAACACCGGCGTGTTGTTGCCGACGATGTCAAGGTTGCCGTCGCTGGTGTAGAACTTCACGGCGAATCCTCGCGGGTCGCGCCACGTGTCCGGGCTGCCCCGTTCGCCCGCGACCGTCGAGAACCGGATGAGCACATCGGTTTCTGTGCCGGGCTGGAACACCGCGGCGCGCGTGAATGCGCTGACGTTCTGCGTTACCCGGAACGTTCCGAACGCGCCGCCGCCCTTCGCATGCGGCTGCCGTTCCGGGATGCGTTCGCGGTTGAAGTTGGCCATCTGCTCGATCAAATAGTGGTCCTGCATCAGCAGCGGACCGTCCGGGCCGACGGACAGTGAGTGCTCGTCACTTGCGACAGGATTACCCGCGTCCGTAGTCGTCGGACGACGTTCTTGTGCAGTCACGCTGAACTCCTTACGTCGGAAGAGATCGAATTCTGATTCCTTCTGAAGGCTGGGGCCCGGGCCCGGAGAACAATTGAGATCCGTGTGGACTTACAGCGCCGGCACACCAATCGATGGTGATTGTCGCCGGTGTCCCGCTCGAACCGGGTTGACTCCCCGGCCGACCCGATTCGCCGGACGAGTCCCGGCGGACACGTCGAGCACCGCAATCCGCGGCCTGGTCACGGCTAGTTCCGCCACGCGCAGCACAGCGTGGGACGAAAGGAACCGTTGACCCCAACGTCCCACCGTCTCTGGAACGAGTCAAGTCAAGGTCGCAGGCGGGTTCGGCCGGCGAGGCGCGATCTTGATCGATCCGGGCCGGATCCAGACGCCGATCATGGAGCGTGATGTTCTCCGTACGGGCGATTGGCTGCCGGAGTCTTGGCCTTCCGCGACTCGATGTACGGCGTACTCGATGCGGCCCGTGCCGAGCTGTCAACCAGCGGCGACGAACAGGTGTCCGGTCAGCCAGGCATACCGGCTGGCGCCCGTGTCAAAGGTTATCGCCAGTCGCATGTGCTGGTCGGGGTAATCGGTTGTTTCATTCGCGCCCCGAGTCCGGGGGCCCCGACGTGCCGCATCCCTGGGGGCGTGAGCTTGTATGATTGACACCTATTCGTTAGATATCTAACCTACAGACATGAAGGTAAGCGTCAGCATCACCAACTTCTCCTGGCCCGGTCCGGCCAATGAGATCGGCGAGCACCTCGCGGCGACGGCTCGTGCCGCGGAGTCCGCGGGCCTCGACACGATGTGGGTCGCCGATCACCTCGTCCAGTCCGACCCGGCGAGCCAGCCCGACGAGCCGATGCTGGAGGCATACACCGCGCTCGGATTCCTCGCCGGGCTGACCCGCACGATCCGGCTCGGCACCATGGTGACGGGCGCGACCTTCCGTGCCCCAGCGCTCCTGATCAAGGCAGTCACCACGCTCGACGTGCTATCTCGAGGTCGGGCCTGGCTCGGTATCGGCGCGGGATACCAGACCGACGAGGCAAGCGCCATGGGTCTCGCCTCGCCGTCTCTATCTCAACGGTTCGACACGCTCGCCGACACCATCGAGATCGCCACCCGGATGTGGGCCGGCGATCAATCGGAATTTCACGGCCGACGACACAATCTCGATCGGCCGATCGGTAGCCCGCTGCCGGTAAGCCAGCCCCGGCCGCGGCTGCTCATCGGTGGCACCGGCGAACGTCGTACGCTGCGTCTGGTTGCCCAGCACGCCGACGCATGCAACCTGTTCGACATCCCCGACGGCGGAGCAAGCGTACGTCGCCAACTGTCAATCCTGGGCCGGCACTGCGCTGACGTCGGTCGCCCGGTCGAGGAGATCGAGAAGACCATCAGCACCGCGCTCGCGCCCGACGAGCCGGCGTCCCGATTCGTCGACCACTGCGGCTCTCTCGGTGAAGCCGGCATCGACCACGTCGTGGTCATCACCCGCGGAACGCCGTGGACGGACGACGCCATCGCTACGCTCGGCACCAC
>DATCXD010000205.1:0-4421 GCA_036566005.1 Micromonosporaceae bacterium
TCGCAGGCGCTGCGAGGTTTGCGTCGCCCGTAGCCCGGTCGCGCGTCGCAAGCGCTCCGGCGTTGCGTCGCCCGGAGCCCCGATCGCACGTCGCAGGCGCTCCGGGGTTTGCGTCGCCCGGAGCCCGGTCGCGCTGTCGAAACCCGCCGGAAGCCGTACGGTGACCGGCCGAGATGCCCGGACGGCCGCCTCGCGGCTGACCCGTCGATTGATCGGAAGGGTGACCGTTTGGCGGACACGGCGTCGACGGGCACAATGAATGGGCACCCTATCCGCGCACCAGTAATGACCTGGATATCTGGCAGCGGCAGTGTGGCCGCCTTGATCCGGGGCGTCGATGGAAGGAAAAAGATCACAGGTCCACGGTCTGGGACGTCGTAACTCGCTCATCCCCAGTCGTGAACGCCGGCGCCTAAACTGTGGTTCAGTTCCGCGAGTCAAGTAGTGAGTCCAGTTCCGCCCCGGGCCGACGTCGTCCCGCATCATGATCGACGACGCTGCGAGGAGCCCGGCATGGCGATGACGCATCCCCGCACACCCCGTCCACCATACGGGCTCTACGACCCGGCGTACGAACACGACGCCTGCGGTCTGGCTCTGGTGGCGGACGTGGTCGGCCGGCGCTCGCACGAGATCCTGCAGTTGGGTCTGGACGCACTGTGCCGGCTCGATCACCGGGGTGCTCGCGGTGCCGAGCCGGACACCGGTGACGGCGCCGGCATCATGCTGCAGATCCCGGACGAGTTCTACCGCGCCACGGTCGACTTCGAGCTACCGCCGCCGGGGCAGTACGCCACCGGTCTCGTCTTCCTCCCGACCACCGAGGCCGCGGCGGCCCGGGTGGTCAGCGTCCTGGAGAAATACGCGTCGGCCGAGTGCGCCGAGATCCTCGGTTGGCGCGACGTCCCCGTCGAGCCGTACGGCCTGGGCACGAGCGCGGAGGGCGCCCGCCCCCGGATCCGGCAGGTGTTCCTGGCCGCGACCGGCCCCGACGACCAACGGCTGGCCGGCATCGAGCTGGATCGCGTCGCGTTCGCCGTCCGCCGGCAGGCGGAACGGGAGAGCGTCGAGCGCGACCTCGACGCCTACCTGCCGTCGCTGTCGTCACGCACCATCGTCTACAAGGGAATGCTGACGCCGGCCCAACTCGGCTCGTTCTATCCCGACCTGCACGACGAGCGGATGACGACCGCGATCGCGCTCGTGCACTCGCGCTTCTCGACCAACACGTTCCCGTCCTGGCCGCTCGCGCACCCCTACCGGTTCGTCGCGCACAACGGCGAGATCAACACGATTCGCGGCAACCGCAACTGGATGGCCGCGCGCGAGGCGTTGCTCGCGACCGACGCCATCCCGGGCGACCTGGAACGCCTCATGCCGGTATGCACGCCGGACGGGTCCGACTCGATGAGCTTCGACGAGGTGCTGGAACTGCTGCACCTGGCCGGACGCAGCCTGCCGCACGCCGTACTCATGATGATTCCGGAGGCATGGGAGAACGACCCCGCCATGGATCCGGCGCGACGGGCCTTCTACCAGTTTCACGCGAGCCTGATGGAGCCGTGGGACGGTCCCGCCGCCGTCGCTTTCTCCGACGGCACGATTGCCGGTGCGGTGCTCGACCGCAACGGTCTGCGCCCCGGCCGCTGGCTGCGGACCACCGACGGGCTCGTCGTGCTCTCCAGCGAGTCCGGCGTCCTCGACATCGATCCGGCCCGCGTAGCCGAGAAGGGCCGCCTGCGGCCGGGCCGGATGTTCCTCGTCGACACCGCGGCCGGCCGCATCATCCGTGACGACGAGATCAAGGCCGCGCTCGCCGCCGAAGAGCCCTATGGAGAGTGGCTGCACGCCGGGCTCATGCACCTCGACGAGCTGCCGCCGCGGGAACACGTCGTCTACTCGCACGACTCCGTACGCCGCCGGCAGCAGGTATTCGGTTACACCGACGAAGAGTGCAAGATCCTCATCGCGCCGATGGCCCGCACCGGCTATGAGCCGATCGGATCGATGGGTACGGACACGCCGATCGCTGCGCTGTCCAAGCGGCCACGCCTGCTCTACGACTACTTCACGCAGATGTTCGCGCAGGTCACGAACCCGCCGCTGGACTCGATCCGGGAAGAGCTCGTGACCAGCATGTCGACCACGATCGGCCCGGAGTCGAATTTGCTCCACCCCGGCCCGGCGAGCTGTCGGCAGATCGTGCTGCCGTACCCGGTAATCGACAACGACGACCTCGCGAAGATCCTGTCCATCGACGAGGACGGGGACATGCCCGGCTACAAGGCCGTACGCGTGTCCGGCCTCTATCCCGTTGCCGGAGGCGACCGGTATGGCAGTGCGGGCGGCGGTCGCGCGCTTCGAGCTCGGCTGACCGAGATCTGCCGGCACGTGTCCGAGGCGATCGCGGATGGCGTACGCGTGCTCGTCCTGTCCGACCGGGACTCGACGGCGGACCTCGCGCCGATCCCGTCGCTGCTGCTCACGGCCGCGATCCACCAGCATCTGGTCCGGGAGCGGACGCGCACGCAGGCAGCCCTCATCATCGAGACCGGCGACGCCCGCGAGATCCACCACATCGCGACACTGATCGGGTACGGCGCGGCGGCGGTCAACCCGTACCTCGCACTGGAGACCGTCGACGACCTGATCGCGACCGGTGCGCTGACCGGCGTGGCGGCCGAGAAGGCGGCGCACAACATGGTCGCCGGCCTGGGCAAGGGCGTCCTGAAGATCATGTCCAAGATGGGCATCTCGACAGTCACGTCCTACTGCGGCGCGCAGGTGTTCGAGGCGATCGGCCTGGACGCGGCCCTGACCGCCCGCTACTTCACCGGGACCGCGAGCCGGATCGGCGGGGTCGGGCTCGACGGCATCGCGGCCGAGGTCGCGGCGCGGCATTCGCATGCGTACCCGAGCGACCCGAAGGCAACCCCGCGTCGCCGCCGGCTCGCGATCGGTGGCGAATACCAGTGGCGGCGCGACGGCGAGGTGCACCTGTTCAACCCGGAGACGGTGTTCCTGTTGCAGCACGCCACGCGCACCGGCCAGTACGACGTGTTCAAGTCGTACACGTCGACGGTGGACAAGCTGGCCGGCGAGGCCGGCTCCCTGCGCGGCCTGTTCGAACTGCGGACCGGCGAGCAGCCACCGGTCCCGCTGGCCGAGGTCGAACCGGCGAGCGAGATCGTCAAGCGGTTCGCGACCGGCGCGATGAGCTACGGCTCGATCTCGGCCGAGGCGCACGAGACGCTGGCGATCGCGATGAACTCGTTGGGCGGACGCTCCAACACCGGCGAAGGCGGCGAGGACGTCGACCGCCTGTACGACCCGAGGCGGCGTAGCGCGGTCAAGCAGGTCGCGTCCGGCCGCTTCGGCGTGACGACCGAATACCTGGTCAACGCGGACGACCTGCAGATCAAGATGGCACAGGGCGCGAAGCCCGGCGAGGGTGGACAGCTACCGGGCAACAAGGTGTGGCCATGGATCGCGAAGACCCGCCACGCGACCGCCGGCGTCGGGCTGATCTCACCGCCGCCGCACCACGACATCTACTCGATCGAAGACCTCGCCCAGCTCATCTACGACCTGAAGAACGTCAATCCGGCGTCCCGGGTGCACGTCAAGCTCGTGGCCGAGGTCGGCGTCGGCACGGTCGCGGCCGGTGTCGCGAAGGCGAAGGCCGACGTCATCCTGATCTCCGGCCACGACGGCGGCACGGGCGCGTCGCCACTGAACTCGCTCAAGCACGCCGGGGCGCCGTGGGAGCTGGGTCTGGCCGAAGCGCAGCAGACGCTTCTCGCGAACGGGCTGCGCGAACGCGTCACCGTACAGGTCGACGGGCAGCTCAAGACCGGTCGGGACGTGGTCGTGGCCGCGTTGCTCGGCGCCGAGGAGTACGGCTTCGCCACGGCACCGCTGATCGTGTCCGGTTGCGTGATGATGCGGGTGTGCCACCTCGACACGTGTCCGGTCGGCATCGCCACGCAAAATCCCGAGCTGCGCAAGCGTTTCACCGGACAACCGGAGTTCGTGGCGAACTTCTTCCTGTTCCTGGCCGAGGAGGTGCGCGAGATCCTGGCCACGCTCGGACTCCGTACGCTCGACGAGGCCATCGGCCGGGTCGACCTGCTCGATTCCGTACCAGCGGTGGAGCACTGGAAGGCGCGCGGCCTGGACCTGTCCGCGGTGCTGGCCGAGACGGACATCCCCGAGGACGCTTCGCTGCGACGCACGGGCGGCCAGGACCACCAACTCGGCAAGGTGATCGACAACCGGCTGATCGCGGCGGCCGAGCCGGCGCTCGTCGCCGGCACGCCCGTACACGTGGACATCGACGTGCACAACACCGACCGCAGCGTCGGCGCGATGCTGGGCGGCGAGGTGACCCGGCGTCACGGCGGCGACGGGCTCGCGCCCGG
>DATCXD010000211.1:0-5561 GCA_036566005.1 Micromonosporaceae bacterium
TCGGGGCGGCACTCGCGGTGGCCGGCCTTGTTCAGGGCCATCTGGTACGGGTAGCTCCAAACCTCGCCTGGCACGACGTGCTGGTGCCGAGCTCCCTCGACGGCCTTGGGCTGCTCGTCGACAACGAAGCGAACTTTGCCGCGCTGGGCGAATTGGCCGCCGTGAGCGCCGCATCCGCCGATCGGTCGCACAGCTTCCTGTACGTGTCCGGTGAAGTCGGCATCGGCGCCGGGCTAGTGCTCGACGGGGCGCTCGTACGCGGCACGAACGGCTTTGCCGGCGAACTTGGCCACGTCTGCGTACGCCCCGATGGTCCGCGCTGCGGCTGCGGAGCGTACGGCTGCCTGGAGCAGTACGCGGGCCAGGACGCCATCGTGCGGGGCGCCCTCGCCCGCCCAGGCACCATCGCTGACGTGGCCGCCCTGGCGCTGCGGAATGACGCGCGCGCGACCGCCGCGCTCGACGTCGCCGGGCATGCGCTCGGCGTAGCTCTCGCCGGTGCCGTCAACATGCTCGATGTCACCGACGTCGCGCTGGGCGGCGTATTCGCATCGTTGGCGACGTGGCTCGCACCGGCGGTGGCGGCCGAGCTCGACAGCCGGGTGCTGGCGTCGCGATGGTCGGCACCGCGCGTGCGGTCGAGCGCACTCGGCGGCCGGGCCGCGGTCCGGGGCGCTGCCGAGGCCGCGCTCGAGGCCGTACGCGAGCATCCGGCCCGTTTCGTCACACAGCGGTGAACCGTCAGCGGCCGGACCTACGCTGGGATCGGCCGACAACCCGGTCGACGGGGGGAACGGGACGATGAGCGGGAAGACGCGGATGACGCCGGACGAGCGGTTCGAGCGGTTGGTCGACGAGATGTCGGCTCAGCCGGACGTGTCGCCGCCGACCGGCGGGCAAGGCTTCGGCGGCAGCGCGTTGACGTGCCGGGGCAAGATATTCGCGATGCTGGTGCGCGGGCAACTCGTCGTCAAGCTGCCGAAGGCGCGCGTGGACGCACTCATCGCCGACGGCACCGGCACGCCGTTTGACGCGAACAAGGGCCGGCCGATGAAGGAGTGGGTCGGGCTCGCGCCGACATCGAGCCTCGACTGGTCTGATCTGGCCGCCGAGGCGTTGGCATTCGTACGAAAATGACTCGCTGCGCATCGCCGACCGAACGCGGCGTCTACTTTGGTGGCGTGGGGTCAGCCCCAACCGAGTTCGTGGAGCCGAGCGTCGTCGATGCCGAAGTGGTGGGCGATCTCGTGAACGACGGTGACGCGGACTTCGTGAACGACGTCCGCCTCCGAGGAGCACATCCGCAGTATCGGATTGCGGTAGATCATGATCCGGTCCGGGAGGACGCCTCCATAGTCGCTGCCGCGTGAGGTGAGCGCGTAGCCCTCGTACAAGCCGAGCAACTCGGGCTCGCCCGGCGGTGACTCGTCGGCGACCAGGATCACCACGTTGTCGAGCAACCGGATGAGCCCGTCCGGCACCGTGTCAAGGGCATCAGAGACCAGTTCCTCGAAGCGCTCCACGGACATGACGACGGACATACAACGTTTATACGACGCATCGCACCGCCGCGCTGACTTTCCCTGGACACATGCCTTTTCGGCGGCCGCTGACCCGACCCCAGGGTCGCGCGCCCGCTGCTTTTGTGACCGTGTCGTGATCGACCGGGGTGGCGCGCCCGCGACGCGAGGCCATAGATTGCTGCGGTCATGCCACGACGCGGGCGCGCATCAGCGCGCCCGCGATACGGCGGTGTGAGGCATCTGTAGGGGTTCGTCGCCGACCGAAGGGCATCTTGTGACGAGATTCGCGATGGGCCGGGCTACGTCGGTCGGCATTGTCGGGGTGCTCGCCGCCCTTGTTTCGCTGGTCCTCATCAACGGCGCGAATGCCACGGCGCCGAAGCTGTCGACCGCGCCGACGGCCAGTACCGGCGGCGTGGCAGATGCCGGCTCGACCGCGACCGGATTGGCCGACGCGACGGCGCCGGTCGGATACTCGGTCACCGGCATCGACGTCTCGTCCTGGCAGGGCACGGTGGACTGGGTCACGGTCGCGAAGACCGCGAAGTTCGCCTACGTCAAGGCGACCGAGGGCACGACCTATCTGAGCGCGACCTTCGCTGCGCAATATTCGGGCGCGAAGGCGGCCGGACTCTACACCGGAGCGTATGCATTCGCGCGACCGAACACGCCGGCGCTCGCACAGGCGGACTACTTCATCGACAATGCCCGTGTCGCGCGGGACGGCAAGACGTTGCCACTGATGCTTGACCTGGAGTGGCCATACAAACTCAACGGAGCCTACGTCGCCCCGTACCCGTGTTACGGCATCAGCACCACGGCGATGGTCGCGTGGATCCGGGCCTTCGTCGATGAGGTCAAGCGCCGCACCGGATCCCCGACTCTGATCTATACCACGGCGAGTTGGTGGAACCAGTGCACGGGTAGCACGACCACGTTCGGCGATCAGCTCCTTTCTGTCGCATCGTTTTCGTCCACACCACCCACGACACTTCCGACGAGTTGGTCTTCCTGGACGGTGTGGCAATACGCGGCCAGCGGTGCGCTCCCCGGCGATCAAGATGTCTTCAACGGCAGCCTGACTCAGCTCAAGGGCCTGACGATCGGGCATTGCCTCGTGTACGGGCAGTCGAGCTCCGGTTGGTGCCCGGGCTCTTACGTGAAGCCGCCGCCACTCCGACGACTTCCGAAGTTGCCGGCATAGACTGCCGTCAGCGAGGTCCCCGGCCGCGACGGAGCATGCATGACAACGGCGAAGGGCGCGCCGAGCCATTGGTGGCAGGGATTTCGTGCGGTTGTGGCGTACGCGCTGAGCATTGTCGCGGCGTTCGCCGCCCGCACCAAACTCGATGATGCGCTCGCCAACATGCACCCACCCGGCCAGGGCTGGGGCAGCTACACCACGATCAGCGGGCCCTCGTCATTGTGGGCACCCTTGCCCGCGGCCCAGAGCATCGCTGGGTGGCGCTCCTGGGAGCAGGCGGAAATCGGTGTGGCGCACGGAGTCCGGGTCATGCCCATGCTTCTGTCGTCGGCCGCCGTCGACCTGCTCTTGCTGTCCGTACCGCTGGCGCTCTTCATTCGAGCCGCCGCTCGTGCCACCGCCGCTCGCTATCCCGCGAGCGAGCACGCGGCTCGCGCCGGCGAGACAGAGATCGAGCCGGCCGGCCGGCGCGGATCAGACTCGTCGATGCACACCGACATCGGCGCGCTCGCGAAGGTGGCGGCGCGCCTCCAGTGGCCGCTGATGATCGTCGGCGCGGTCTTCGCCCGGTCGGTGCTGCTGGTCTGGGCGTCGGAAGTGGACAGTGGCACCGCATCGGTTGTGCTGCGCGCGTCGGGAGCGTTGACGGCCATCGCATACATCTCGATCGCGGTGCCGGCGTTTCTCGTCGTCTACGTCCATGTGGTCGGCGAGCTCGGCCTTCGTGAACGCTCCGCCGATCCGGCCGCCGCCGCCCATTCGTTGCGACGGATCGGCCGCGTCATCGTCGCGCTACGGATGCAGATCCTCGCGGCGGCAGTCTTTCCGGCCGTCTTTCTGGCGCTCGGCAGCGACCTGACCGAACAGGTCGACGACCTGGCGCTGCGCTGGCCGGCAACACCATGGACGCTGGTCGCGGCGGTGATTGCCGCGCTCGTCCTGAGCGCGCTGCTCCTTGCCACCGGCTACCTGTCTTGGAGCTGGTACAACGTCCGCCCGGCACGGACACCGACGGAGGTTGCGGGCTGGATCCCCCTCGCCATCGGCCTTGTGCTCATCGCCGGCTACGCCGCTTCGTATTCGCAGCCGGCACCGTGGAGCGTGCTGCTCTGGCCGGGCCTCGTCTTCCTTGCCATCGGTCTGGTCAGCGTGATCGAGAAGGCACGCGACAATGTGACCGCCGCGATCGATCTCGGCATCGACGACACGCGCCGAGCGCGGCAGGCAACGCACATCTGCGCCGGCGTTCCCTTCGCGGTGCTGGGTTACATCGCGATCCGCGCCGGCGTGCAAGTGCTCATCTTGCAGGCCACGTTTGCGTCGGTGGGCACGCTATATGTCGTAGGCGCCGCGGTTGCGCTGGCCCTGTCGTGGCTGGTCATCATCGTTCCGCCGCGGGATGCCGCCCGAGCACCGCTGGCGTACATAGCGGTCGGCGGCGGCCTCACGTGCCTTGCGGTCGGCGTTTTGTGCGCCGTCTTTCCGATCCGGATCGGCCAGTCCGTCGGCGCACTCGCGATCCTGTACGGCTTCAGCGGCGTACTGCTGGCCGTGCTGGTGCTCGTGGTGTACGTCGTCAAGGGGCGCCGTCCGAGCCTGCCGATCGCGCTCCTACGCATACGTCGCATCCCGGTGTTGAGCTTTCTCGTGCTGTGGCTGGTGGTGACGTCCGCGGTCCAGGGCACCGATCACTACCACGACGCCCGGCTCCTGCCGGAGGCATCGGGTGCGCCGCGACCGGTCACGGTGGCAACCGCCGTCGCCCAATGGCTGAACTCGCGCGGCACGCCCAGTTTCACCGATACTCAGATCCGGACCCCGGTGCCAATGGTCTTCGTCGCGACGCTCGGCGGTGGCGGCCGCGCGGCGTACTGGACCAATCTCGTGCTCGACTGCCTGTATGACCACGGCGCCGAACCGGCCGCGCTCGACCGCGCGTGCGACGGACCGCAGCTTGACGAGTCGAGCGTGTTCGCCGAGAGCGGCGTCTCGGGTGGCTCGGTCGGCCTCGCCGTGCATCGCGCGCTGGGGTCGAAACCGTTCGACTCAGCGTTGAGCGAAGACTTCGTGTCGCCGGACATCGCGGCGATGGTCTTCCGCGATGCGGAGGCGTTCTGGATCCCGACCCCGCTCAAAACGCCCGGCCATGACCGCGCCGCCGTGCTGGAAGAGGCGTGGGAACGGGCCACCGGCGGCGCGCTCGCGAAGGGGATGTTCGCGGATGCGTGGCAGGCGCCGGACTCGTTGCGGTTCCCGCTCATGCTGTTCAACAGCGCGACGGTGGACGACGGCTGCCGGCTGAATGTGTCGGCGCTGCGGGCAGCGACGATGGACGAGCAGACCATGACATCCGGTTGCTCGACGCTCGCGCCATTTGCGCCGTCCACCAACGCTGACGTCGGCTCGACAGAGCCGGGTGCCGTCGCCGTCGGCGATCCGACGTTCGCCGCGACGAAGGACCTCTACGACTATCTGTGCACAGCGGGCGACAACGGCGGCGGGAACCGCGACACCGGCGGGGCAGGTGGCAGCGGCTATGCGGCGAACCGGCACGACATGGCGCTGTCGACCGCGGCTCTGCTGTCGGCCCGATTTCCGTACATCTCACCGACCGGCGGGCTGACCGGTTGTACGGCGCCGCAACGCCGTACATTCGCGATGGACGGTGGGGTGCTGGACAACTCCGGCACGAGCGCACTCTCCGAAATCTGGTCCAGCGCCGCCGGCCAGGTCGCCGACTACGACAACGATCCGTCCCGTTCTACCTGTGTCGAGCCGCGGCTGCTCATCATCGACAACGGCTACGCCGACCCGGGCCCGGTGTCGGTGCCGAG
>DATCXD010000241.1:0-2976 GCA_036566005.1 Micromonosporaceae bacterium
AACCGGTGGACGAGGCGATCGACAGCGGGACGGACATCGCGCCGCAACTCGGCGGCGAGGGGGCCGAGAGTCCCGCGGCCGCCTTGGCCACGGCACCGGCAGTGGGCCCGCGCGGTCGGCCACCCGGTCGCTTCATGCGCGTTATCCGGTGGCTCACCAGCGCCAACCCGGTCGTCATCTCGGTCCTGTCGATCTTCTCCGCGCTCGTGATCGGCGCAATCCTGATCGTGATCGGCGACCGGGCCGTGATAAGCCAGTTCGGGTACTTCTTCGCCCAGCCCGGCACCGCGCTGTCCGGCGCGTGGGACCAGATCAAGCTGGCCTACGTGAGCCTGTTCCAGGGTGCGATCTTCAATCCGACCACGCTCGGTGGCGCGATCTCCGGCAAGAACAGTTGGGCGGTGGCGCTCGGCCCGATCAGCGAGACGCTGACGTACGCGGCGCCGCTGATCCTCGCCGGCCTCGCCGTCGCAATCCCGTTCCGTGGTGGCCTGTTCAACATCGGCGCGCAGGGCCAGGCGATCTTCGGCGCCATCGGTGCCGGCCTGATCGGCTTCGAGTTGAATCTGCCGAGCGTGTTGGCGTGGATCATCGCGCTCCTCGCGGGCGGAGTGGCCGGCGGGATCTGGGGCTTCATCCCGGGCATCCTCAAGGCTCGCACCGGCGCCCACGAGGTCGTCGTGACGATCATGTTGAACTACATCGCCCTGCTGTTCCTGGGCTGGATCATCCTGCAGGGCGGCGTGAAGGACCCGGCGCAGGCCCAGGCGATCAGCAAGCCGCTCCACTCGTCGGCGACACTGCCGCACCTGCTCGGCTCCTCCCACCGGACGAATTTCGGTCTGCTGCTCGGTCTGCTGGCGGCGCTCGTGGTGGCATGGTTGATCGACCGGTCAACGTTCGGGTTCGAGGTGCGGGCCGTCGGCGCCAACCCCGACGCCGCGCGGACCGCCGGCATGAGCGTCGGGAAGACGTACGTCCTGGTCATGGTCGTGGCGGGAGCGATGGCCGGATTCGGCGGTGCCGTGCAACTGCTCGGTACGTCGTCCGCGCTGACCGGCGGGGTGGTGGCGAACATCGGCTTCGACGGGATCACCGTCGCGCTGCTCGGCCGGGCCAAGCCGTGGGGCACCGTTCTCGCGGCACTCCTCTTCGGTGCGCTCTACGCGGGCGGCAACCAGATGCAGAGCAACGCCGGCGTCGTCGTGGACCTCGTCCAGGTGCTGCAGGCACTGATCGTCATCTTCATCGCGGCTCCGGCGCTCATCATGTCGGTCTACCGGCTCCGGCCCGGCTCCGCGACCCAGGCCACGGCCAACCTCGCGAAGGGCTGGTGAGACCTCAATGACGGTGGCAACGGCGGAGCCCGAGGTGGTGGTCGTCGCACCGACGACGTTCTGGACGCGCTCCCGCAAGGCAGGCGTGGTCTATCTGGCTCTCGGGCTCATCGCGATCGTGTTCTGGGGGATCCTGTCCGGACACAACGCCGACGCCCGGTTCGCCGCGGGTCAGGAGTCGTCCGGCTCGTCCGCACCCATTCCGTCCAAGGTCGGTGCGATCGTTGCCGGCGCCGTCGTGATGGCCTGTGGCGCCGCGCTCTTGACCGAACGGCTCGGCAAGCGCTTCGCACTGTGGTCGGGAATTGCGCTCGCCGCCCTGGTCATCGCGTTCCTGTCCTGGCAGGTGTCGGGCAATACGATGCCGCTTGGGTCGAGCGCGAACCTGACCGTGCAGGCCGCGCTGCCGCTGATCCTCGGTGCGCTCTGCGGCGTGCTGTGCGAGCGCAGCGGTGTCATCAACGTCGCGATCGAGGGCCAGTTCCTGGCTGGAGCCTTCCTCGGCGCGTTCTTCGGCACCGTGGCGATGTCGGCGTGGTTCGGCCTGTTCGCCGCGATCATCGGTGGTGCGCTCGTAGCAGCGCTGCTGGCCGTGCTCGCCATCCGCTACCAGGTCGAGCAGGTCGTCCTGGGCGTGGTGATCAACCTGCTGGTGCTCGGTCTCACGAGCTTCCTCTATCAGCAGGTGATGCAGCCGGACGCCGCGTCGTTCAACGCCACACCAGCGTTCGCGACCTGGAAGATCCCGGTGCTCTGGCGGATCCCGATCATCGGTCCGGCGCTGTTCGAGCAGAACGTGATCGTCTACATCACGATCGTCCTGGTGATCGCCGTACATGTCGGCCTCTTCCACACGCGGTGGGGCCTGCGTACGCGATCCGTCGGTGAGCACCCGACCGCCGCTGACACCGTCGGCATCCGGGTGCTGGCCGTCCGGTATCGCAACGTCATCGTGGCCGGCATGATCGCCGGCGTCGGCGGAGCGTTCTTCACGGTCGGATCGCACCTCGACTTCAGCAAGAACATGACGGTCGGCAAGGGCTTCATCGCACTCGCCGCCCTCATCTTCGGCCGATGGTCGCCGATAGGTGCCACGCTCGCCGCCCTGCTGTTCGGCTTCACCGACCAGTTGCAGAGCTACCTGAGCCTCACCGGATCCTCGGTGCCGTCGCAGTTCCTTGCCATGCTGCCGTACGCGGTCACGATTCTCGCGGTCGCGGGCCTCGTCGGACGTGTCCGAGCACCGGCGGCCGACGGGAAGCCGTACGTTAAGGGTTGACCCAGCGGACACATGCGCCTCGCGTCTGGCTCGTGGCTGCGCTACACATCGGCTGCGTGGGCGCGTCGACGGGGTGACGCTGGGTCGGGACCTGGACCGAATGCGGGTGAGGAATGGACATCGACTGGGCATCGCTGCGGGCGGCGGCGACGGACGCGATGCATGGTGCGTACGCGCCGTATTCACGCTTTCCGGTCGGCGCGGCCGCGCTGGTCGACGACGGCCGGATCGTTCGCGGCTGCAACGTCGAGAACGCCTCGTACGGTGTGACGCTGTGCGCGGAGTGCGGGATCGTGTCGGCGCTACACGCGAGCGGCGGGGGCCGACTGGTCGCCATGTCGTGCGTCGACGGGACCGGCG
>DATCXD010000223.1:0-5245 GCA_036566005.1 Micromonosporaceae bacterium
CCGGGGCGAGCCGATGCGCCACCGTGGCGCGCCGAGTCGGCGTACGCGACATTGACCTGCGCCTTCGATTCGAGGGGCGCGACGACGGCCACGATCGCCGGAGGGCTCGGCCGGATCGACCTGCCGGCCGGCTTTCACCACCCGCGATCGTTCACGCTGCATCGGGGCGATGACGCCGAGACGGTCGAGGTGCCATACGTTGGGCAGGGTCTCCGCTTCCCGGCCATCGAGGCGATGCGCTGCCTGCGCGCCGGATTGGTGGAGAGTCCGCTGCTGCCGCACGCCGCCACGCTCGCGGTCATGACGACGATGGACGAGATCCGCGGCCAGATCGGGGTGAGCTACCCCGCCGACGCGGCCTGACTCGCACCGGAGTTGATCCACCGGCCGGAGACGGCTAGCTGAACAGCGGATGCACGATGAACCAGGCCAGCGCGCCGACCAGTCCGGCGGCCGGCAGCGTCAGGAACCAGGCGACCACGATGTTGCCGGCGACCGCCCACCGTACGGCCGACAGCCGCTTCGTCGCGCCGACCCCCATGATCGCCGAGGTGATCGTATGGGTGGTGGAGATCGGGTAGCCGAGTTCGGCGGTCGTCCACAACACAGAGCTGGCGACGATTTCGGCCGCGAAACCCTCCGGCGGCCCGAGGTGGATAATCCGCCGGCCGAGCGTACGGATGATCCGCCAGCCACCCGAGTACGTCCCGAGCGACAACACCACCGCGCTCAACAGGTAGACCCAGGTGGGCGTGGCCGCGTTCGGCCCGATCTGGCCACCAAGGACGAGGGCGAGCGCGACAATGCCGATCGTCTTCGACGCGTCCTGCAGACCGTGGCCGACCGACATGGTGAACGCGGAGAACGACTGCGCGATGCGGAAACCGCGGTTCAGCTTGGCCGGGTGGCCGTTGCGGAAGATCCAGCGGATCGCGAGCATGACGACGTAGCCCAGGAGGAACCCGATGAACGGGGAGATGAACATCGGCAGGATCACCTTGTCGGTGATGCCGCGCCAGAAGACCTGAGTGGTGCCGGAGGCAAGGGCGGCACCGACCAGGCCACCGATCAGGGCATGCGATGACGACGACGGCAGGCCGAAATACCAGGTGATCAGATTCCAGGTGATCGCGCCGAGTAGGCCGCCCATGACCACGCCCAGTCCGCTCACGTTCGACGGCGGCGAGATGATTCCGGTCCCGACGGTCGCCGCTACGCTGCCCGCCAGCCCGAAGAACGGCAAGGACCCGACGAGGTTGCCGACCGCGGCCATGAGCAGGGCGACACGTGGCGTCAGTGCGCGGGTGGACACGCTGGTGGCGATCGCATTGGCCGCGTCGTGGAAACCGTTGGTGTAGTTGAAACCCATCGCCACGATGATCACGACGATGGTGGCCGTCAGTCCGCTCACAAGATCGACCGGTTGGGGTCGGGCGACTCGGCGACGAACGACGGGTTGCGTATCGCGGACATGCAGAGGCGGGTCGGCGCGGGGGGACGCACTCAGGACTCCTTGACCGCGATCGTCTCGACCGTGTTCGCCACATGCTCGAAGGCATCGCACGCGGCCTCCAGCTCGTCGGCCACCTCCTTCATCTTGAGCACAGTCAGCGCGTCGTATTCGCCGGAGAACAGGCGCACCAGGAGCATCCGATAGGCGCGGTCGCCCTCGTTTTCCAGCCGGTTGCACTCGACCCAATACTCCTGGAGTTCACGCATCGACTTGAGCCGCGGCATCGCGTCGGCGGTCACCTTGGCCTGCTGGTCCAGCACATCGATGATCTCCACCATCTCGCGGGGCAATGCCGGCAGCGAGGACAGGCCGTAGAGATAGACGAACGTACCGATGGCCTCCAAATGATCCATCACGTCATCCAGGCCCGATCCGAGCCGGTAGATGTCCTCGCGATCGAACGGCGTGATGAACGACGAGTTGATCTTGTTATACAGCTCGTGGGTGATGCTGTCGCTGTCATGTTCGACCTCGACCAGCCGCTCGCCGATCGCCATCACGTCTGCGCCCGGCAGGGCGAGCTCCGACAACAGACCAGTGCCCTCGACGAGATTCTGTGCCGCCCGGCTGAAGAAGTCGTAGAACGAGTCATCGCTCGGACGGATCTTGATGCGCACAAGAACTCCTGGACTCGACGGGGGACGCCCTCGGCAGGGATTGTTGGGGGGAATGCTAGCCGGTAGCAGGGGCCGGGCGGAGTTGGCCGGCACTGGTCAAGGTAGCCGGAGCGCCCGGCATCGAGGTCGCCGGGGCCGCCTCAAATATCGGCGATCCCGGCAAACCGGTCACGAACCACCCGACCGCACATCGGAGTCCCACCGGCATCACACCGACGTCACACCGATGTTGCGCTGACCTCCGGTCCGCGTTCCACGGCGTCGGGCCACGCGGCCTACGCCAGCCGTGCCCGTTCCACGTCGAGATCAAAACTCGGTGGCGGATAGCGCAGCCCGAGATCGCCGAGCGTCTCGGCGAGGATCGTGGCAACCGCCCAGTCTCGGTACCACTTCAGGTTGGCAGGCACGACGTACCAGGGCGCACCCTCGGTCGAGCAACGGGTCAGGGCGTCGGCGTACGCCGCCTGGTAGTCGTCCCAGTAGGCGCGCTCGTCGACGTCGGCCGGGTTGTACTTCCAGTACTTCGTCGGGTCGAGGAGCCGCTGCCGAAGCCGCTTGCCCTGCTCGGCGTAGGAGATGTGCAGCATGATCTTGACAATCGTCACGCCAGCGTCGACCAACGACCGTTCGAAGTCGTTGATCTTCTTGTAGCGCGCCTGCCACGTCCGTTTCGGAACGAGATCGTGCACGCGCACGATCAGCACGTCCTCATAGTGCGACCGGTTGAACACACCGATCTGCCCCGGTGCGGGCACGGCCTTGCGGATCCGCCACAGGAAGTCGTGGGCCAACTCCTCCTTCGTCGGCGGGCCGAAGCCGACGATCGTGAGGCCCTGCGGGTTCATCGTGCCGGCCACCTTGCGGATCGTGCCGTCCTTCCCGCCACAGTCCATCGCCTGCAGCACCAGCAGCACGCGTTTGCCGGCCTCACCGACCTTAGCCATCGCGAACACCTGCTCCTGCAGCGTTTCCAGGCGGCTGCCGAGTTCCACCAACTCCTGGCGGGCCCAGTTCTTGCGGCTCTTGCGCTCGGGAAAGCCGGGTGTGCCGCCCGGGTCGATCGATTCGAGGTTGACCGCGGTTTCCGGCGCCACACGCAGCGCTTCGCGAAGAGTCATGCTCCGATCATGGCGTACCGACGCGGGCCGCGCCGGTTGAGCGGCTGACGCGGTGACGGGCGGACGTACCCACTTGCGCCGGCACCGTCGCCGGACGGCCCGCGGCACGTCGCGGCGGTCGGTGCACGGACGCCGGCACGGGTACGGCAACGGTCCGCCGCACGGGTCGCGGATGCGCCACGGTCGCCAGGGCCGGCGCCGGTTTGCCGTACCCGCGAAGGAAGTTGGCGAGGGCACGCGGCCGAGTGGTCGTGATGAGATCGACCCCGGCGGCGGCCAGTTCGCACCAGAACGCCTCGCGGACCCGCCATCCGCGCTCGGGCAGGTCGGCGAAATGGACCTGCCGGCCCTCGGCGTGAGCGGCGGCCACCAATCGGTGCAGGGCATTGCGTTCATCGGCCGGCATCTCCCGGCGGCCATCCCAGTCGAAGTGCTGCGACCATGACTCGCTCAGCAGCGGCGCGACCGTCGGCGGCGCGCCCCACGGGCCGAGATCGGCGAAGGTGCCGTCGGCGAAGGCCCGCCGCTGCGCGGCGCCGGTCAGTGCGAGTCGGGGCATGTGCCGGCCGGTCAGCAGGACGGTCACCGGACCCGGCCGCACCACGCCATCGACGAGTCGGGTGAAAGTGTCGGGGTGGTCGGCGAGCTGCGCTTCGAGGCGTTCATAGGCGCGGTCGAGCCGCTCCGGATCGGGTTCGTCGATGGCGATGACAAGGCGAAACGGTGCGGCGCTGTCCGCGTAGACCCGGCCTGCGAAGGTCGCGATCCGATCGGCCAGCGGTCGAAGGATCAGGCGGTCGAGTTCGGCGCCGGGATCGGTGTAATCACGCAAACCGCCGACCAGGAGCCGGTCGCTGTCATCGAGCCAGACAACGATCTCCACGCTCGCGTAACCCTGCCGGAGCCGGCGAGTCAACGGATCGCGGGCGCTGTCGTCGCGCGGCGCATAGGAGCCGGCCGCGCACGGGTTCTCGCGTCGAGCCCGCGCACTGACCAGGCCGGCGGCGACGCCACCGGCGAGAACGACCATTCCGCTGACTACCGCAGCCATCCAACCGCCCCTGTTCGTCCGGACGCCGTTCGTGACCGGATGTGACGATTGTACGGTTTGATCCATTCGATCCGGTGTCGCGGCACGCGGAGGCTCGGCGATCTTACGTGCGTGATATCGGAGGCTCAGATGACCTTGTCGAGCCAACGGTGAAAGTCGCCGCCGAACGGTTCGGTGCCGTCGTCGAGCGCCTTGAGCAGCCACTCGGCGGCCTCCCAGGCGGCCGCGACAACGTCGGGCGGGTAGCCGTAACGCACCTGGTGATCGGCGAACTCGTCTTCGTCGAGCAACTCGACGAGGTCGTGTTCGCGCCGGCGGCGTACGTCCAGGTCCAGATCTGTGAGCAGGACACCGTCGTCGGTCCACTGGGCCGGCGTCGTGATGTCGCAGTAGACCTCGGTCCGGCGGGCCGGCGAATTGAACATCGCCGTCCACCAGGCGTCGCGCGGCACCAGCAGGACGTACGGATCGGTGTACTTGAAGTCGGCCAGCGCCGCCGCGATGAACTCGCCGCTCGGCACGCCCAACCAGTCGCCGTACTCGTCGGATCCGAGGCTCACCGCCGGGTACGACCGGTGCGGGCTGCCGTCGAACTTTCGGTAGCGGACTCGGACGACCGACGGACCCTCCTGCATTCTGTAGATCGTGCGCTACCCGAGGCGGCCGTGCCACCGGGATCGATCGGATTCACCCGCTTGCCGGCGCGCGCCGGCCGGTCGGAGCTAAATGTCGGCGGAAGGCGGTAACGTCGGTGGCCGTGACTGGCAGCCGGACCGCACCCCGTTCAGCTCCGGCCACCGCGCCACCAGCCAGCCCAGCGCCGCCGACCAGCTCAGCCGCACTCACTCAAGCACCCGCACCAGCACAGGCACAGGCACACGGCGACGCATCGCACGACACGACGACACGCGGCCACCGCGCGAAGGTCGACGAACTGCTGGCGGCG
>DATCXD010000227.1:0-2249 GCA_036566005.1 Micromonosporaceae bacterium
CGGCCAGGTCGGCCGAGCCGCCCCACAGCTCGGGCAGCACCGGCGCGAGCGCCTGCAGCACCTCGCCGGACGCCTTGCGGGTCGCCATGCCCTTGGGGTCGGCCTTGAACTGGGGGAGTGCGTCGGCCCAGCCGGCCGGCAGCGTCCGCGTCGCCATGCGGTCGAACAGCTCGGCCTGCTTCGGGTTGGCGGCCCGCCAGGCGTCGAAGCCGGGCTGCCAGGCCGCGCGGGCCTCGCGTCCCCGCTGGGCAACCTCGCGGGTGTGCGCGAGGACGTCCGCGTCGACCTGGAACGTCTGCTCGGGGTCGAAGCCGAGGATCTTCTTCGTGGCCGCGACCTCCTCGGCGCCCATCGCGGAGCCGTGGATCTTGCCGGTGTTCTGCTTCGTCGGTGCCGGCCACCCGATGATCGTCCGCAGCGCGATGAACGACGGCTTGTCCGTCACCTTCTGGGCTTCCAAGATCGCCTGGTAGAGGGCTTCGGGGTCTTCCTGGTAGCCGCGTTCGCCGGCGGGTTCATAGGAGCCGGCCAATGTCTCGGCACGCCAGTCGACGTGTTGCACGTGCCAGCCGTACGCGGCGAACCGGGCCGGCATGTCCTCGGACTTCGCGATGTTCGTGTCGTCCTCGATCGAGATCGAGTTGTCGTCCCAGATCAGCAGCAGGTTGCCGAGTTTCTGGTGAGCGGCGAGAGAGGCCGTCTCGTGGCTGATGCCCTCTTCCATGTCGCCGTCCGAGGCGAGCACGTAGATCGAGTGGTCGAACGGGCTGCCTCCGGCCGGGGCATCCGGATCGAACAGCCCGCGCTCGCGCCGGGCCGCCATCGCCATGCCGACCGCGTTGCCGAAGCCCTGACCGAGCGGGCCGGTCGTTGTCTCGACGCCGATCGTGTGACCGTGCTCCGGGTGGCCGGGCGTGAGCGATCCCCACGTACGCAGCCTCTTGAGGTCGTCGAGCTCGAGGCCGTAGCCGGACAGGTAGAGCTGGATGTAGAGCGTGAGGCTGGAGTGGCCGCAGGACAGCACGAACCGGTCGCGGCCCGGCCAGGCCGGGTTGGCCGGATCATGGCGCATGACGCGCTGGAACAACAGGTACGCGGCCGGGGCGAGACTCATGGCCGTGCCGGGGTGGCCGTTGCCGGCCTTCTCCACCGCATCGGCAGCGAGCACTCGAACCGTATCGACGGCCCGACGGTCAAGTTCCGACCAGGACAACTTCGTTTCGGTCACGGACGCCACTCCTTGGTTCGCGGATATGGTGAAAACCCTACCCACCGTAGGCACATTGATGCGCGATCACCCCGCGATGTTGGGTCACTGTCCGTACAGGCGCATCGTCACCCGCTGGGCCTTTCGTCTCCGGTGTGACGGCCGGCACGATTGGCGCGAAGGTCGGCGTTCGCGCCGCGTCCGCGCCGCCGTCGAGGACCCGGGAGCGGCAGGCCCCGGCAGCCCGGCCGGTAGCGGCGCGTACGCTGTGCTCCGGTGCGCCGGCGTTTGTCGCGCTCGCCGTATTTGTGAACGAGTCCCGGTTGTGCGAGCGGGCACGGTTGAATGATCGGACACGACGCCGCGCGATGACCCGGAGCGCGGCTGGACGAAGGGTGGCATTTCGCGCGTGAGTACGCTTGCCGACCGGTCCACCCCTCCGATGATCGGCCAGACCGACGACACACCGCAGGTGAACGCCGTCGAGTTCGGGTCGGCCGCAACGCCCGGCCTGAGGCCGATCGCCGTGCCCGTCACCCGGCTCACCAAGACCGAGATCCGGGCTCGCGTCCATGCCTACCTCACGCTCACCAAACCACGCATCGTCGAGTTGCTGCTCATCACGACCGTACCGACGATGTTCCTCGCCGCCAGCCGGCTGCCCGGACTCTGGCTGACCCTCGTCGTGGTGGTCGCCGGTGCGTTCGCCGCCGGCGCGGCCAACGCGTTCAACTGCTACATCGACCGCGACATCGACCAGGTGATGAAGCGGACGTCTCGGCGCCCGCTGCCGACGAGCACGGTCCAACCCCGCAATGCGTTGTTCTTCGGTGTCGTCCTCACCGTGGTGTCGCTCGCGCTCATGGGCGCGTTCACCAACTGGCTCGCGACCGCCCTGACCGCCGCCGCGATCGCCTACTACGACCTCGTCTACACCCTGTGGCTCAAGCGAACGACGCCGCAGAACACCGTGTGGGGCGGCATCTGCGGTGCCATGCCGGTGCTGATCGGCTGGGCCGCGGTCACCGGTGGTCTCGACGTG
>DATCXD010000232.1:0-3108 GCA_036566005.1 Micromonosporaceae bacterium
CGGTTCGATGTTCTTCGTCGTCGGCGACATTGATAAGTAGCGGGTTCCGCGGGTTCCGCGGCGATGATCCACTCTGGCGGACGATTAGTGTCGCTGTCGCGGCCGTAATCGTCCACGGGGGTGGATCATCGCGAGGTCCGGCGGTCAATTCCAGCGGTCGTCGGTGACCTCGAAATCGAGCTGCGGACGACGGCCGCTCGACCGCTGGCTGGGCTCGCGAACCCAACGGTCGTCACGCTCTTCGTAGGCGGCCCGCTCTGATCGGCGGGCAGGCGGGGACTCGCCGCTGTCGCGATCCCGCCGGGCGGCTGGGATGTCGCCGCTGTCGCGATCCCGCCGGGCGGCTGGGAAGTCGCCGCCGTCCCGCTGACTCGCTGACGGGGCATTCCTGCTTCGCCGTGCGGCGGCGCGGTCGTCGACCCAACCGTTGGCGTACGGATCGTCGGACCGCACGTCGGGCACCGCGCGGCCCGACGCCGACCGGTCGGACGGACGCCGGTAGACGCCGACATCATCATGCGAGAGCGAGTCGTACGAGAACGAGTCGTACGAAGGCGACTCCTGCGGGCGGGCGCCGCGGTCGGGCGTGTCGCGAGAAGGCCGATTTTGGGACGGCCCGTCGTATCGAGAAGGCTCGTAGCGATCCGAGTGATCCGGCTCGATCACGCCGCTGCGTACGTCCCGCCAGCCGCGTGCGACCTCACCGCTCGGCCGTTCGGCGCGGAGCTCGTCTGGAGCGCGACGCGGGTGTGGCAGTTCTGCGCGCGTGACGGCATCCGCATACATCTCGTCACGATCGTCGTGTTCCACGCGCCGACGGCGCTCCGCCCGAGTCTCGCGAGGTGGAGTGTGATCGGCGGCCGGCGGGATCCGCTCCTCCCGTACGGACGACCATCGGTCGACGATGCGCAGCTGTGTGCCGGTCTCGTCGACGTGCCGCTCCTCACGGCGCTCGGCCATGCGCAACTCCCGGCCGCGGTCGTCGGAGAGCACTTCCGCCCACCGATCGCCGTCCCGCATCTGCGACCATCGCGCATCGTTGGCCAGATCCCCGCTCGAATCGGACTGCTCGCCGAGGCTACCCGACCGATAGCCGAGCGACTCCCTCAACTGTGGCAGGTAGGCCCGCAGCCGCTGTTCGGTCCATGACTCATGCGAATCGGCGCGATCATCGACGCCGCCGCGATTATCGCCAGCACGACGATCGGACAACGCCTCGCGCCGCGACCAGTCACTCGACGATTCGTGCCACGGCTCATCACGGCGGGGCGAACCGTCAAGGGATTCATCTCGGCGCTGCGATTCCGCACGCGACTCCCGCTGTCGCGGCATCGGGGCCTCGACATCGATCCATCGGGCCGGGCCGCGGCCAACGTCGCTTCGGTCGCCATCGTGCGCGCCGGTGTCGTGGCGCCCGTCGTCGTGTCGACCGGAATCAGGACGACCGGAGTCATGGCGGCCGGAGTCATGGCGGCCCAAATCAGGGCGGCCCAAATCAGGGCGGCCCAAATCAGGATGGATGGAGTCATGGCGATCCGGATCGTCACGGTCCTGGTCCGCCGCGACATCTGGTCGTCGACCCGCCGAGCCGTACGTCGTGGATCCGTTGACAGCGCCGCCGATTGCTGCCCGACCGGCCGCCGAGCGAGAGGCTGAACCGTAAACGGTCGAACCCGATGGACGCTCGAACTCGTCGGCTGGGCGGTCCACGTACATCGAGCGGGTGACGACGGTTTCGGTGTGGCGTACGACGCCGGGCACCGACCCGACCACGGCGGCCGGACGGCGCGGTGGCGGCATCGGCAGCTCACGTTGGTTGTCCACGGCGGCGCGGGCTTCGATCGCGACCGCTCGGGCCGCCTCGACCTCGCGCTGGACGCCGGCGATCGCGTCCTCGAGTCGCCGGATCCCGGCGAACGATTCGGCCAACCGCTGCACGCCGGCGACCGACTCCTCCAGCCGCGACATCCTTTCCGACAGCGCCCGATGCGTCGCGCGGGCGGCGGTCGTGATGTCGGCTCGTACGTCCTCGCGGAGCGCGTTCATCTCGTCAGCGGTGACGCTGTTCGCGCGCGCCGACGGCCCGAGATCCGAGCGCAACATCACCGAGAGCGCGAGCACGACCACCGCGATGATGGCGACGACCGCCGCCGCGGCCGTACCGCCAAAAATCAACAGCAACGCCGCGAACGGCGCCAGCGTGATGCCGACCCAGAACTGCACCACGAGCAGGCGCGACCGAAGGTCGGCCCGATCGGGCGCGGTGACAGCGGTCGGGGCAGGCATGAGTGTAGAGGTTACCGAGATCGCCCCACGTTCTCTAGCTGCTCGACCCGCCGCGCATTGGACCGCGCAACGAACGCTCCCACTAGTGCGAACGGGCCATGCACCGGCAGTCAGCCCGGTGCACGGCCCGTTGCCGCGATGCGGTGCCTACGGCGCGGCGAGCGAACTGTCGGAGGAGAAGACGAGGCCAATAGTCGCCTTGCCCGATTGGATCGTCTTCTTCGTGATTGGACCGCCCGTGTCACTGCCCTGGCTCAGGAACTGCCCGAACTGGATGCCGTAGGTCTTCTGCAGACCCAACTGGCAGAACGGACGCGTCGGGCACTCGGCCGGCCCGGCGAGTGTCGTCGCCGTGCCCGAACACTTCGCCGCGAAGTCCGACAGCGTCTTGAGGCCGTACTTGTCCGCCGTTGCCTTCGTCACCGCGAACGCGTTCGTGTCCAGCGCGGTCGACGGCTTGCCGAACACGAGGTTCTTCTGAGCGCCGAGGGCGATCAGTCGCGGCATCGTCTGCGCAATGTCGCTGGTCGGTGCCTGGGACGCATCGTTGGTGGTGTTCAGCGCGGTCAACAGCGATGCCGCGTACTCCGGCACGATCTGGATCTTGTTCTGTTCGAGTTGCGGCAGGTAGAGCTCGCGGTTGCCGATCGTCTGGACGGTCGTGGAGTAGCCGATCGAATCCAACACGATCTTGTAGACGTTCGCGATCTCTTCGTTCTCGCTGAAGTCCGCGGCACCGATCTTGAGGTTGCCGCCCGGACCCTTGGCCAGGCCCTGCTGCGGATTGTTCTGCTGGACGTAGGTCTGCGCCGCGGCGGCCGG
>DATCXD010000239.1:0-3139 GCA_036566005.1 Micromonosporaceae bacterium
GGGCCAGGCGTACCCGCAGGGCCAGGCGTACCCGCAGGGCCAGGCGTACCCGCAGCAGCAGGGCCAGCCGCCGTACCCGGGCCAGTAGACACCTGGAAGCCCAGCACGGGTACGCGTCAGTGGAAGAAGTGACGCGTGCCCGTGAAGTAAAGGGTGATGCCCGCCGCCTCGGCCGCCGCAATCACCTCGGGATCGTGGATCGAGCCGCCCGGCTCGATCACGGCCCTGACGCCCGCCTGGGCCAGCACCTCCAGGCCGTCCGGGAACGGGAAGAACGCGTCCGACGCGGCCACCGCACCCGCGACGCGCTCGGCACCGCCGCGTGACACGGCGAGCCGCGCCGAGTCCACCCGATTGACCTGTCCCATGCCGACGCCGACGGTCCCGCCGTCGTGGGCGATAAGGATCGCGTTCGATTTCACCGACCGGATCGCGCGCCAGGCGAACGCCAGATCGGCCAGCGTGGCCGCGTCGACGGCTCTGCCGGTGGCCAGAGTCCACGTTGTCGGGTCGTCACCAGGGGCGTCGATACGGTCGGCGGTCTGGGCCAGCAGGCCGCCGGAAATCTGCCGGGTCTCGACGCGTTCGGCCGTCCACACCGGAGCGATGAGCACCCGAAGGTCTTTCTTCTTCGCGAGCAACTCCAGCGCAGCGTCGTCGTAGCCGGGCGCGATGATCACCTCGGTGAACACGCCCTTGAGCTGGGCCGCCATCTCGGCCGTCACGGTGCGGTTGACCGCGATCACGCCACCGTACGCCGATTGTGGGTCGCACGCGTGTGCCTTGCGGTGGGCGTCGGCGACATCCGTGCCGATCGCGATCCCGCACGGGTTCTGGTGCTTGATGATGGCGACGCACGGCTCGGCGAAGTCGTTCGCGCTGCGCCAGGCGGCGTCGCCGTCGATGTAGTTGTTGTAGGACATCTCCTTGCCCTGCAGCTGCGTCGCCTGCGCGATGCCGGCCGGGCGGGACGCGTCGAGGTAGAGCGCCGCCAGCTGATGCGGATTCTCGCCGTAGCGCAGGGTGGTTTCGAGCGTCGTAGCGATGCCACCGAACGCCGGCCACCGCTCACCGGCGGCCATGGCCTCCTGCACGGCGAACCATTCGGCGATCGCGACGCCGTAGGCCGCGACGTCCGCGAACGCGCGCGCGGCCAACGCCCGACGCTGCGCGAGGGTGAGACCACCGCCTTCCACGGCCTTGATGACATCCGGGTACGCAATCGGCGACGTCACGACGGCGACGTTGGCGTGATTCTTCGCGGCCGACCGCACCATCGCCGGCCCGCCGATGTCGATCTGTTCGATGCAGCCATCGAAATCGGCACCGGACGCGACCGTCTCGGTGAACGGATAGAGGTTGCTGACCAACAGATCGAACGGCTCGATGCCGAGCTCGGTCAGCTGCTGAGCATGCGTAGCCCGGCGAAGGTCGGCGAGGAGGCCGGCGTGCACCTTGGGGTGCAATGTTTTCACGCGTCCGTCGAGGCACTCCGGGAAGCCGGTGAGCTGCTCGACCCGGATGACTGGCAAGCCGAGCGACTCGATGTACGCCGCCGTGGAGCCGGTCGAGACGATCTCGGCGCCGGCGCCGGCGAGCGCGTGGGCCAACTCATCCAGCCCGGCCTTGTCGTACACGCTGATCAGCGCGCGCTTGACCGGTCGGCGTCCGACGTCGGCCAGTGCGCCGGCGCCGGCGCCGTCGCCGTCGCCGGAAGGGTCTCGCTGACGCTCGCTCATGGGATCGTGACCTTTCGTCCATTGATGGTCCAGCCGCCGCGGACCATGCGGCCCACGACATCGACGAGTTGCCGGCGCTCGGCGTCCTTGATGCGCTCGGTCAGGGTTTCCTCGGTGTCGTCGTCCTCGACCGGCACGCTGACCTGCGCGATGATCGGCCCGGTATCGATGCCGCCGTCCACGAAGAAAAGTGTGGCACCGGCGATCTTGACGCCGTAGGCGAACGCTTCACGCGGACCGTGGATGCCGGGGAAGCTCGGCAGCAGCGCATTGTGCGTGTTGATATAGCGGTCGCCGAACGCGTCGAGGAAATCGGCCCCGACGAGCTTCAAAAAGCCCGCGGATATCACCAGATCGGGCTCGAACGGCTCGATCGCCGCGGTCAGGGACGCATCCCACTCCGACCGCGTGGCAAACGACTTCACCGATCGTACGAATGTCGGGACATCTGCCTTCTCGGCCCTGATCAGCCCTTCGATGCCGGGACGGTCGGCACCGACGGCGACGATCTGGGCACCGTACGCTGGATCGGCACACGCGTCGAGGAGAGCCTGCAGGTTGGTGCCGATGCCGGAGACGAGCACAACGAGCCGTGCGGTCACCTGCGCAACCCTACAGGCGGGGTGCCGGCCGGCCGCCGTCGACCCGGCCGCCGACCTGGGCCTAGGTCGATGACGAGTTGCTATTCGCCGCAACCTGCGCACCGGCCAGGACGCCGACGGCGATGCCGAGCCCGCCGATCAATGCGAACTCCCAACCGACCTGACCGGTGTTCGCGAGAGCGCTGCCGCCCAGCGCGCCGGCGCCGGAATATCCGATGACGGCCAGCGCGATGGCGGCGACCGGGGCCGCGAGGAGTGTGGCGCCCGCGAGCGTGCCCCGACTCACAGGCCGGTCCGGGTCGGCACGGGCTCGGCGCGCGAGGAGCACGCCCGCGACCAGCCCGGCGATGACCGGCGTCACGAGAAGGATCTGCCCGGCACCCGTGATCGCCCGGTCCGGGAGACCGGCGAACACCGGCAGTTCCGGGACCTGACCGAGGGTGAAACCCGGCCCGGCCAAGTAGGCGGATGCCCACACCGCGAGGTTGGGCGCGTACGCGAGACAGACGAACACGACGCCGAGGTCGCCCGCGAAGCCCAGATGCATGTTGCGCAGGATCGCCGTCGCCGTTGCTCCGGCCACCGCGATCTGTACGCCGACCGCGATCGCACCCGCGGCCAGCAGGAAGGACACGGACACGATCGCGGCCCGTACGCCGTCGCGGACGGCACGCGGGATCCAGACCCGGAGACGCCGGGCGAACCCGCTGTGCGGCCAGGCGCCGAAGAACGCGGCGACGAGCGCGAGCGCGCCGAGGGTGAGACCGGCCCGCAGGATTGGCGCCTCCAGTCCCGGGC
>DATCXD010000253.1:0-2290 GCA_036566005.1 Micromonosporaceae bacterium
CCGGCCGCACACCGGTCACGCCGGCGCCGACCACCGCGCCGACCACCGCGACGCCGTCTCCGTCATCGCCCGCCGCACCCAGCCCGTCGCCGAGCTGTTAGGTAGCTGTCTCCCGTCGTGAGCGCTCCCGCCGCGCCAGTCACACCGCCGCGTCCCATGCCGGCGGTCGAGCGGCGTGCGCCCACCAAGCGCACCACCGAGCTTGGCCTGCTCCTGTTCGGCATGGTGGTCGTGCTGGCGTACGCGGTGGCCGCCGAGGGCGGGCTGAACAATCACGTACGGCCCGATGTGTGGGTCCAGCCGGCGCTTCTCACCCTGATCTTCGTCGCGTTCCACTTCGTCGTCCGGATCACGGCGCCGTACGCGGATCCGGTGTTCCTGCCCGCGGTGGCCACGCTGAACGGCATCGGGGTCGCATTCCTGCGTCGCCTCGATCTCGGCGCCGCCAAGGACGGCCATGCCAGCGCGTCACCGTTCACCGGGGACAGCATCCGGCAACTCGCCTGGACCGTGGCCGCGCTCGTGGTGGCGGCGATCGCGCTGTTCATCATCCGGGACCATCGGTCCCTGTCCCGCTACGCGTACACGCTGTGTTTGATCTCGATCGGGCTGGTCCTGCTCCCGGCCATCCTCCCGGCCCGGTTCTCCCAGGTGAACGGGGCCAAGCTGTGGATCCGGTTCGGCAGTGTCTTCCAGATCCAGCCGGGTGAGTTCGCCAAGCTCGGCCTGCTCGTCTTCTTCGCCTACTACCTCGTGCGCAAGCGGGAGGTGCTCTCGCTCGCGAGCCGGCGGTTCCTCGGCATCGACTTCCCGCGCGGCCGCGATGTCGGCCCGGTCGTCCTGGTCTGGCTCCTCAGCCTCATGGTGCTCGTGTTCGAGAAGGATCTTGGCACGTCACTTCTCTACTTCGGCATGTTCATCGTCACGCTCTACATCGCGACCGAACGGGTCAGCTGGCTCATCATCGGCCTGCTGATGTTCTTCGGCGGCGCGGTGATGGCCTACTTCCTGGGTTCGGTGCTCGGCCCGTTCGCGAACTTCCACGAGCGCGTGGGCGTCTGGCTGCATCCGTTCGCCGACCCCAACAACACCGGGTTCCAGCTGGTCCAATCGCTGCTCGGGCTCGGCACCGGCGGGCTGTTCGGCGCCGGACCGGGCGCGGGCCAGCCGACGCTGGTGCCGGAGGTCCGCAACGACTTCATCTTCGCTGGGATCGGCGAGGAGATCGGCCTGTTCGGTCTGACCGCGCTGCTGATCGTCTATCTGATCATCGTCCAGCGCGGTCTCCGGGCCGCGATCGCCGTACGCGACTCCTTCGGCAAGCTGCTGGCCGGCGGTCTCGCCTTCACGCTCGGGTTGCAGGTCTTCGTTATCGTCGGCGGCATCACCAAACTCATTCCGCTGACCGGCCAGACAACGCCGTTCATGTCCGCCGGTGGATCGTCGCTGATGGCCAACTGGCTATTGATCGCGATGTTGCTGCGCATCTCCGACGCCGCGCGCCGGCCGGTCCTGCAGCCATCACAACCGGGCGGACCGACGGCCGGACCGCCGCAACTGGCCGGACTCGCGACGGAGGTGATCTGACGTGAATGCTCCGCTGCGTCGGGTCGGCGTCGTCGTGCTCGTCCTTTTCGCCCTCCTGTTCGTGAACCTGAACTGGGTGCAGGGATACAAGGCCAACGACTACCGCACGAGCCGGTACAACGGCCGGGTTCAACTCACCGACTACGAGCGCCAACGGGGCACGATCTACGACGCGAACGGCGCCGCGCTCGCGGCCAGCGTCGCGACCAGCGACCAGCTCAAATACCTGCGGACGTATCCGGGCGGTCCGGCCTTCGAGCCGATCCTCGGCTACAAGCCGGTGAATCTCGGCAGCACCGGCATCGAGGACGCGATGGACGTCTACCTCGCCGGCAACGCGAGCTCGGACGAGCGGATCAGCGATCTGTTCTCCGATCGCCGCAACCCCGGCGACAACGTGTTCCTCACGCTCGACAAGAAGGTGCAGACCACGGCGTACGACGCGCTGCGGAACAACGGATCGCAGGGCGACGTCGGCGCCGTGGTCGCGATGGACCCGAACACCGGCAAGATCCTCGCGATGGCGTCCAGCCCGAGCTTCACCGCCACCAACCTCGCCAGCCACAAGACGTCCACCGCCGCGGCGACGTACAAGAGGCTCAACACCGATCCGGATCAGCCGCTGCTCAACCGGGCGATGTCCACGACGGCCCCGCCCGGATCGACGTTCAAGGTCGTCGTGTCGGCGGCGGCGCTGGCCAGC
>DATCXD010000243.1:0-3784 GCA_036566005.1 Micromonosporaceae bacterium
GACCGGTGCCGGGCGCCGATCGCAGCGCCCCGACGCCGGGAGGTGCGACGGTGCGCCGCAAACAGGCGCGTCAGGCGGCCCGGTCGGTACTCCCGAACGCGACCGAGACCCGCATCGTCGTGACCGGGAACTATCGGGCGTGGCGGCACTTCATTGCGGTCCGGGCCACCGAACCGGCCGACGTCGAAATTCGCGAACTTGCCGTCGCGTGTCTCCGCCAGCTCCAACACATCGCGCCGAACGTCTTCGGCGACTTCGTCATTTCAACGCTCGCTGACGGCACCGAGGTCGCGGCGAGCCCGTATGCCACCGAGGGTTGACCACGACCTTCCGGCGCGAGACGTCGCCCGACGACGGCACGGACGGCGGGGCGAACCTCACGAACACTGACGGCGGGGCGAACCTCACGAACACTGACGGCCGGAAAGGCCGCCACACAGGTTAGGTTGACGTATATGACCAACACGCGTATGACCACCACGCGCACCAGCACCACGGACACCGCGCGGCCGTTCGGCCGACTCGTGACAGCGATGATCACGCCTATGACGGCCGACGGCACGGTCGACCTCGACGGTGCCGGCCGGCTCGCCACACACCTGGTGGACGAGCAGGGCAACGACGGGCTTGTCCTCAACGGGACGACCGGCGAGTCGCCGACCACGACGGACGCGGAGAAGGAAGCGCTGGTGCGCGTCGTACTCGACGCCGTCGGCGATCGCGCGCACATCGTCGCCGGTGTCGGCACCAACGACACGCGGCACACGATCGAACTCGCCCGAGCGGCCGAAAAGGCCGGCGCGCACGGCCTGCTGGTCGTGACGCCGTATTACAACAGGCCGCCGCAGTCCGGGCTGCTCGTCCACTTCACCTCCGTCGCCAGCGCCGTGGATACGCCGGTGATGCTGTATGACATACCGCATCGATCGGGGGTCGCGATCGCGACCGAGACGCTCGTGCGGGCGTCCGAACACCCCCGCATCGTCGCGGTCAAGGACGCAAAGGACGATGTGGTCGCGACGTCGTGGGTCACGGCCCGAACCGACCTCGCGTTTTACTGCGGGTCCGACGCCATGACGCTGGCCCAGCTCGCGGTCGGCGCCGTCGGCGTCGTCGGCACATCCACACACTTCGTCGGTACGCCGACCAAGCAGATGATCCTGGCGTACGAGCGCGGCGACGTGATCGAGGCCCGCCGCCTGCATCGCCAGCTACTGCCGCTGTTCACCGGGATCTTCAAGACGCAGGGCACGATCCTCGTCAAGGCGGGGCTGGCGACACTGGGTCTGCCGAGCGGACCGGTGCGGTCACCGCTCGTCAACGCGACCGCGGACGAGCTCGCCACGCTGCGTGTCGATGCCGCGGCCGCCGGCGTCACGTTGCCGGCGGCGCCGGATGCGGGGAGTCCGGGTGACAACGCCGCAACGGCGCGGCCGGAGGTGGCGCGCGCATGAGTCAGGCGCATGTAGATCTGGATATGCCGGGTCCGCTGGCCGCGGGTGCATTGCGGGTGATGCCGCTGGGCGGCCTCGGCGCCATCGGTCGCAACATGACCGTTTTCGAGTACGACGGCAAGCTCCTCGTGGTCGACTGCGGCGTCCTGTTCCCCGACGTCGACCAGCCCGGTGTCGATCTGATCCTGCCGGACTTCGAGGCGATCATCGATCGGCTCGACGACGTACAGGCGATCGTGCTCACGCACGGGCACGAGGACCACATCGGCGCGGTGCCCTACCTGCTGGCCCATAAGCCGGACATCCCGCTCGTCGGCTCGCAGTTCACGCTCGCGCTCGTCGAGGCGAAGCTGGCCGAGCGCCGGATCTCGCCGTACACGTTGACGGTCAAGGAGGGCGCCACCGAGCGCCTCGGCCCGTTCGAGTGCGAGTTCTACGCGGTCAACCACTCGATCCCGGACGCGCTGGCGGTCGCCATCAAGACGCCGGCCGGCATCGTGCTGCACACCGGCGACTTCAAGATGGACCAACTGCCGCTGGATGGGCGGATCACCGACCTCGCCGGCTTCGCCCGGCTCGGTGCGCTGGGCGTCGACCTTTTGCTGTCGGACTCCACCAACGCCGAGATCCCCGGCTTCGTGACGCCGGAGCGCGAGATCGGCCCGGTGTTGGAGGCGATCTTCGCCAAGGCACGTGGACGGATCATCGTGGCGTCCTTCGCCTCGCATGTGCACCGCGTACAGCAGGTGATGGAGGCGGCGTACGCCCACGGGCGCAAGGTCGCGATGGTCGGCCGCAGCATGGTCCGCAACATGGGGATCGCGCGCGATCTCGGGTTGCTGCACATCCCGCCGGGTCTCGTCGTGAGTCTCGATGACGCGATGACCCTCCCGCCGGAACAGCTGGTGCTCATGTCGACCGGGTCGCAGGGCGAGCCGATGAGCGCGCTCGGGCGCATGTCCACCGGTGACCACCGGCACATCGCGATAGCGTCCGGCGATACCGTCGTGCTTGCCTCGTCGCTCGTACCGGGGAACGAGACCGCCGTCTACCGTGTCATCAATCAGCTGTCCCGCGCCGGCGCGATGGTGGTGCACAAGGACATCGCGAAGGTCCACGTGAGCGGTCACTCGCCCGCCGGCGAACTGCTTTACCTGCTCAACGTCGTACGGCCGAGCAACTTCATGCCCGTACACGGAGAGTGGCGGCACCTGCGGGCGCACGCACGCCTGGGCATCGAGTCCGGCATTCCCGAGGAACGCGTCGTGATCGCCGAGGACGGCGATGTCGTCGATCTCGTCGGGGGACAGGTGCGCCTGGCCGGGCACGTCCGCAGCCGTTACGTGTACGTCGACGGGCTCGCCGTCGGCGATGTCGGCGAGTCCTTGCTCACCGAGCGCCGGATCCTCGGCGATGGCGGTTTCATCGCTTGTACGGTCGTCGTGGATTCGGTCACCGGCAAGGTGGTCGGTGGTCCGACCGTGTCGGCGAAGGGGTTCAGTGAGGACGCGTCCGTGTTCGAGGCCGTGCTGCCGGTCGTGACCGAGGCCCTCGATCGCGCTGCCGCCGACGGGATCGCCGATCCGCATCAACTCCAGCAGGTCGTCCGGCGCACGATCGGTCGCTGGGTCAACGACAAGTACCGTCGCCGGCCGATGATCGTGCCGAACGTGGTCGAGGTCTGATCGCGTCCGGATGCGCGATCTGGACAAACGCGGTCTCGGATGCGCGCGGTCTCGGATGCGCGCGGTCCCGGACATACGCGGTCTCGGACACGCGCGGTCCGTCCGCCTCGACAAGGGCGAGGGTATCCGCCGGGAACCGGTCGCGGGCTGGCGTCGTCCTAACGACATGCATCATCACGCGTTGTCTCAGGTTTCGCGGCGGGTCGGCCTTCTGGCCATGGCATCGGCCCTGGCCACGCTGACCATCGCCGGCTGCGCCGCCCAGGGCCCGGCCACCACGTCGCCCGCTGGCGCGGCATCCACGCCATCGGCGCCGGTGGCAACCGCGGTGCCGGGACCGACCGGTCCGGCCCCGGTGACGACCGGACCGAGCACGGGATCCATCTCGACGCCGCCGCCCGGCAACGGATCCGGCGCCGGCGCCGTCCCGCCGAGTTCGACCGTCCTCGTCGCGTCACTGACCGCGCAGACCCTTGGTGTAGTCACGGACCGCGACATCTACGGACCGGTCACCGTGACCAACGCGGGGCGTGTGTCGCAGGTCGCTCAATTGATCAACAACGCACCGCACCGGGTGGCGGCGATCGCGCGATGCCCGGTGGAGGGCACCGGAAGCCTGACGCTCGTCTTCGAGTCGTCGGCGAG
>DATCXD010000246.1:0-2951 GCA_036566005.1 Micromonosporaceae bacterium
CAGGCCGGCGAGGCCGGGGGTGAACACCGCCTCGCCGGCGGCCGTGCCGGCGACGGCGGCGAGGAACTCGGCCGGACTCGCGGACTTCACCAGGTAGCCGGGCGCTCCGGCGGTTACGGCGTCCAGCACGTCCTGCTGCTCGCCGCTGGCCGAGAGCACCAGCACCCGTACGGACGGCAGGGCGGCGACGAGGCCGCGGATCACATCGACGCCGGACAGGTCGGGCAGTTGCAGGTCGAGCACAACGACGTCCGGTCGCGCGGCCGGTGCGACGCGAACCGCTTGCGCGCCTTCCCCGACCGCCGCGGCGACGTGGTAGCCGGCCTCGGCGAGATCACGGGCGATGCCGGCGCGCCACATCGGATGGTCGTCGACGACCATGACACGTACGGTCATGCCGCGCTCTCTGCTACCCGCGACGTGTCCGGGCGGCCCGATCGGCCGACTGTCCGGGGCACGTGCATCTCGATCTGCGTACCCTCGCCGGGCGCCGACCTGATGTCGGCGCGCCCGCCCAGGTCGCGGAGCCGACCGCAGATCGACTGGGCGACGCCCAACCGGCCGGCCGCCGCGGCCCGGTCCAACACGCCGGCACCGAAGCCGGCACCGTCGTCGCGAACCGTGACCGTCACCGCCTCCGGGTCGTCTTCCAGGAGCACCCACGCCCGGGCGCCGGCGCCGGCGTGTTGAGCGACGTTGTCGAGAGCGCTGGCTACGGCGGCGATCAGCTCCTCGGCGACGCGGCCGGGCAACGTCACCGGGCTGGCCGGTGTCGCGATCGTCACCGTCGGCGACGCCAACCGGTCCAGTTGAACCCGGACGTCGGCCTGTCCGTCGGATCCGGCGACCGGCGTCGACGAACCGATCAGCGCCCGCAGTGCCGCCTCCTGCTCGCCGGCGAGGCTGCCCAGTGCCGCCGCTTCGCCGCCGAGTGCCTTAGCCCGCCGCGCCACAAGCGCGAGCACCTGCAGCACCGAATCATGGATGTCTCGAGCAAGCCGCTCCCGCGTACGAGTGGCCGCGGCCATCTCGGTGGCGCGCTGCAGTTGCTGGTGGGCCGTCGCACCGAGCCGGGCGACGTGCCCGATCGCGATCGCCGCCAGCAACAGGAGGATGTCGCTGTTGAGCGTGCCCTGGTTGACGGCGCCCCGGGTCCACAGGTCCGCAGCGCCGATGACGATCGCGGCGGCGGCTCCGCCGCGGCGCCCGGTGCTGATAGCCCAGCCGAGCACCGGCCCGGCGACCGCGATGCCCGGCAGCGACCGCGTCGACGGGATCGGGCCGATACCGATGATCGGCACGCTGACCAGCAGGCAGCCACCCATGATCACCAAATCGGTAGTGAGCAGCGGCCAGCGGCGGCGCGATGGGCGCTGGTAGAGGCGGATCGCGACGATGGTCCACACCGCTATCACGGCCCCGACGATCCACGCGGCGGCGCCGTGCCGGTACGACGGTGCGTTGTGGCCGATCAAGATCAACGCGTACGCGAGCGCGGCCAGTCGGAACACGGCCAGGGCACGCCAGAGCGGCGCCTCGAAGCTCGTGCCTCGACCGGGATCCACGCGACGATCGTACGGTCCGGCACCGTCTCAGCCGCCACTCACGCACCTTGTGCCACACCGTCACGGGCGGGACGGTGCCGGTGCCGCGGTAGATCTGCCATGCTGGCGGGCATGTCCGAGCTGTATCTGGCACAGGAGCCGGCCGCCGACGCCATGCTCCGTGCGCAACCGCTGGCCCTTCTTATCGGCATGCTGCTCGATCAGCAGATCCCGCTGGAGAAGGCGTTCGTCGGGCCGCTCCGGTTGGCCGAGCGCCTCGGCGTTGCCCACCTGGACGCGGCCGCGATCGCCGATCACGACCCAGTGGACTTCGCCGCGATCTTCGCCAAACCGCCGGCCATCCACCGGTTCCCGGGGTCGATGGCCGAACGTACGCAGAAGCTGTGCCGAGCCATCGCCGACACGTACGCCAACGACGCCGCCTCGGTGTGGGCCGGCGTGACGGACGCCCGCCAGCTCCTGAAGCGGGTCGAGGCGTTGCCCGGCTTCGGTAAGCAGAAGGCGCAGATCTTCGTCGCGTTGCTCGGCAAGCAGTTCGACGTCCGCCCGGCCGGCTGGCAGGAGACCACGGGAGCGTACGGCGAGGACGGCTCGTTCCGTTCGGTCGCTGACATCGTCGACCCATCCAGCCTCACCCGGGTCCGCGAATACAAGAAGCACATGAAAATGGCCGCAAAGGCGGCCAAGGATTGACTGCCGCGACGGCGGCCAAGGATTGACTGCCGCAAAGGCCGCCCCTTGGACGCGGCTGTGCGCGTAGTGGGACGATAGGAACGCGGAAACCGCCGGTTCGGGGGAGGGGATGGCGTGCGCCGTAGCTCTCGCCCCACGCGCATCACGGACGCGGCACCGAGCCGCGGCGAGCAGCTTCGCCATCGCGAGTTGCGCTACGTCACCATGATGAGCCTGCGTGTGGTCTGCCTGGTCCTGATCGTCATCCTCGTGAGCGCGCACGCGCCACTCGTCTGGCTGTGGGTGCCCGTGCTGCTGTTCGGGATGTTCATCGTCCCCTGGCTCGCGGTGATCCTCGCCAACGACCGGCCGCCCAAACGGGCGAACCGATACCGGCCACGGCCGAGTGCGCCGCCGCAGCGGACGCTGACCGACGGCACGCCGGAACCGGAGCGTCACGTCATCGATCTCGATCCCTGACCGGGCCGACCGTGGCCGTGTGACGCTAGTCGGATCCATGCGACCGGGCGACCGGCGGCCTGGCTCCTATGGTCGTCACGGCCCGCGCCCCGAACTCGGCGCCGGTAGCCAGCGCCTCGTCCAACCCGTCGCCGCCCAGCCAAACGCTGAGAAAGCCGGCCGCGAACGCGTCACCGGCACCGGTCGCGTCGACCGCCTCGACCGGCAGCGCTGGAGCTTCGACCACGGCTCCCC
>DATCXD010000277.1:0-8862 GCA_036566005.1 Micromonosporaceae bacterium
CCGCAGCGGCCGGATCCGAGCCTCGTCGTGCGTGTGCGCGACGTTGGCACGATGCGTCGGCCGACCACGACCGCGGCACGTCCCCGATCGAGCTCGCCATTCTGCTCCCGGTCATCATCACGGCGATGTTCGCGTCGATTCAGGTCTCGGTATATTTCCTCGCCCGCGCGGAGGCAGCCGCGGCCGCACAGGAATGCGTCACCGTGCAGCGGTCCTACCTGGTCGCGTCAGATCCCGCCAAAAAGTTCGTCGGGCGCGACGCAGCCGTCGCATTCGTGAACAACGGGTACGGCGGCAATTGGCTCACCCAGACACAGGTCACGTGCGCCACGAACCCGTCGGGCACCGCCGGCGTGACGGCAACCGTCACGGGCAACGCGCCATCGCTCATTCCGCTCTTCCACGTCGGCGTCAGCGTGACCGCTCACGGCACGCTGGAGTTGCCCGCGCCGCCGGCGCCCACGCCCTCGGTATCGCAACCGCCGCCTGGTCCCCCGGTCCCGTCGCCATGAAACGACACCACGATCGGCCGCTCGTGGCAGCCCGACGCCGTCGCCTCGGCGCCGACGATTCGGGACTCGCCTCGCTCGAACTCGTCATCCTGCTACCGGCCTTCATCATCTTGACACTGCTCGCGGGCTACCTCGGACGGCTGAACGTGGCCCACACCGCCGTCGACGGCGCTGCTCAGGACGCGGCGCGAGCTGCATCGGTCCAGCGGGACCTGGCCACCGCGCAGACGGCAGCCAAAGCTGCGGCGAAGGCGGCCCTCGACGCATCGGACAGCCCGTGCGTCTTCGGCACCGCCGACGCAGCGATCCAGCAGCCGCCCGATCCCTTCGCGGTCCCGCTCGGAACGGCGTCCAATGTCGTGGTTACCGTCACCTGCAAGGTGGACGTCTCCAACCTGGCGTTTCCTGGCCTTCCGATCCCCACCGGACAGCAGACGGTGACCTCGACATTCGTGAGCCCTATCGACATTCACCGAGTTCGGACCGATTCATGACCACGCGCCTCCGCCACCGGCACGGCCCCCGCGACGCGGGTGCCGTGAGTATCCTGTTCGCCGTTGGGCTGACCGTCATCATGGCGATCATGGCGCTGTCGGTCGATTTCGGCGGCCGGCTGCGAGCCGCCGCCCGGGCGCAAGCGCTCGCTGAACAGGCGGCGCGCGCCGGCGCTCAACAGATCAACAGCGACGCGATCACCGGCACCACCGCGACGATCGACAAAGCCGCGGCGACAGTAGCGGCGTGCACGACATATCTGCACGGGACCGGTGGGAGCTGCCCGGCCGACGACATGCCCACGTTGCCGGACCAGACGTCATTCACCGTCACCGTCCAGATCACGTACCAGCCGACGTTCCTGGAGCTCTTCATTCCAGACCGCATCGACCTGACGAAGTTCACCGTCAGGGGGAAGGCGACGGCAACGCTGATTCCCGATCATTAAGTGCTCGCGACTTCGTCACGTGAGTGCCGTTATCCGAATGCTTTAACGGCCCTCACGTGACGAACTCGCGTTGCCGGCGTGGGTCGCCTGGGCTCAGCCTGCGCTGGCCGCTTGGGCGAACTCGGTCGTGTACGTCTTGGCCAGGTCGATCTTCGCGTTCTTGACGTCCGGCAGCGCCAGTTGCAGCACCGACAGCACGGTCTGCGGTCCATCCGAGGGCATGACGCCATCGGCGGTGAACATGCCCTTGCCGGCGTCGAGCGCCGCGGCGTACTTGGCCTTGCCGACGCCCTTGTAGAAGTCTGCGGGCACGTGATCGGTGATCTCCGCGCCGCTGTGGGTGGCAATGTACTGCAGTGTCTTGACGAACGCGTCGGCGAGCTTCTGCACCACCGCCTTGTGGCCGTTTACCCAGCTGGTCGGCGCGTAGAGGCACGCTGCGGGGTAGGTGCCGCCAAGCGCGGCAACCGTGCCCGCCTTGGTACGCATGTCGGTCATCACGTGCGCCAGCCCCATGTCCACGGCGGCGGTGATCGTCGGCTCGGTGGTCATGCCGGACACGATCTGGCCGTGCTGCATTGCGGCGATGAACGTTTGCCCGGCCTTGACGGCGACTCGGTGGATGTCACTCACGTTCAGGCCAGCTTTCACCGCCAGGTACTGGCTGAGGAAGTCGGTGGACGAGCCAGCTCCGGTGATGCCGACGTTCTTGCCCTTCCAGTCGGCCGGCGACCTGACGCCGCTCTGTGTGTTCGCGGTGAGCTCGACCTCTCCGGGAACCTGGGAGAACTGGACGATCGACTCGGTGGTCTTGCCCTTGGCCTGCAGCTGGATGTTGTGGTCGTAGAAGCCGACGACGGCGTCGACGTGTCCAGCCAGCATCGCGGTCTCCGCGTCGACGCCGGCCGGCTCGGTCTGCAGATCGACGTCGAGACCTTCCTGCTTGAAGTAGCCGAGCGACTGCGTCAACTGCGCGGGGAGGTAGATCTGCTTGTCCAACCCCCCGACCATGATGGTGATCTTGGAGCTGCTACTGCCTCCGGCCGAGGCGCGAGCTGGATTCCCGGCCGAGGAGCCGCAGGCGGCGAGCCCTCCGGCGACCAGCACCGCGGCGAGTATGCCGGCGGTACGCATTCGATGGTTCATCTGTTTCTCCTTTGTGGACGATGAGGTGACGTGGCGTCAGCGGTGGTTTATAGGTCGGCACCGGACAGTTGGGGCGGGCGCCAGGCGAGCAGGCGCGACTCGAGCAGGCCGATCAGCGCCTCGGCGATCAGCGCGACGACCGCGATGATGAGCATCGCCGCGAAGATGCCGGCCGGGTTGAACGTTCCCTGCGCGGTGGCGATCAGCAGGCCCAGCCCCTCGCGAGCGCCAAGGAACTCACCCACGATCGCGCCGATCAGGGCGAACCCGAAGCTGACGTGCAGGCTGGCGATGATCCAGGTAAACGCGGACGGCAGCACGACCTGCCGGGTGACCTGGCCCTTCGACGCGCCGAGGATGCGCGCATTCGCGATCAGGTTGCGGTCGACCTCGCGAGTGCCCTGGAAGGCGTTGAAGAAGACGGCGAAGAACACCAGCACGACCGCGAGCGCCACTTTCGAGGACATGCCCAGGCCGAGCCAGACGATCAGGATCGAGCCGAGCACGATGCGCGGGATCGAGTTCATGATCTTGATGTACGGCCCAAAGACGTCGGAGAGCATCCGCACCCGGCCCAGCGCGACGCCGAAGACGACGCCGAGGACGACCCCGATCAGGAACCCGAACACGGCCTCCTCGACGGTTACCTCCACCTGCTTGAGCAGCGGGCCGGCTTGCGTGCCGTCCGTGATCCAGGTCCAGACCTGCTGGCCGATCTGCGATGGGTAGCTGAAGAAGAACGGGTCGATCACCTTCAGCCGCGCCAGCAGCTCCCAGCCGCCGACGACGACCACGAGCACCGCGACGCGCAGCACGTTGACGAGCAGCGCCCGTCGCCGCGCCTGCCGGAGGGCGTCGGCGTCGAGCACCTCGATCGGCTCGGCGCTCGGGGTGGAGGCGGCCTTGGCGGCTGAGTCAATGCTCATGTCGGTCCCTTGCTCGTCATCGGTACGCCATCAGTGCGTCGTCAGTGCGTTAGCTGGCGAGCTCGGCCTGGCGGGCGTAGGCCAGGCTCACCTCGTCGCGCAGGCTCTGCCAGATCCGCTGGTAGAGGTCGACAAAGCGCGGTTCGAAGCGGATCTCCTGAACGGCGCGCGGTCGCGGCAGGTCGATGTCGTACACCGCCTTGACGGTCCCTGGGCCGGCCGTCATCACCACGACCTTGTCGGCAAGGGCGATGGCTTCCTCCAGATCGTGGGTGACAAACACGACCGCGGGCTGTGTCTGGTCCCAGAGGCCCAGCAGCTCGTCGGACATCAACGACCGGGTCTGGACGTCCAATGCGGAGAACGGCTCGTCCATCAGCAGGATGCCGGGTTCGTTGATCAGGCTCTGGGCCAACGCGACCCGCTTGCGCATCCCGCCGGACAGCTGATGCGGGTGACGGTCCTCGAAGCCGGTGAGTCCGACCCGGCGGATCCAGTCGCGCGCGGCCGCGTGCGCCTTGGATTTGTTCACGCCGCGAAACCGTGGCCCGGCCGCGACGTTGGCCAGCACCGTCTTCCACGGCAGCACCGCGTCGGTTTGGAACATGAACCCGACGCCGGCGCTGATGCCGTGCACCGGCCGGCCGTGTACCAGAACTTCGCCCTCGCTCGGCCGCTCCAGCCCGGAGACCAGGGTCAGCGTGGTCGACTTGCCGCAGCCGGTCGGGCCGACGACGGCGCAGAACTGGCCGCGTTCGATGACCAGGTCGAGATCCCGCAAGGCGGTGTAGACCGACCCCGACGGCGTGCGAAACCGCTTGGTGACCGCACGCAACTCGATTGCCGGGGCCGTCTTGTCCATGTCCGCCTCTACCAGTCCGCCGATGTGAGTGCGGCCACGATAGGTAGGCCGGTGCGGCGCGTGTAACCCTTTGCGCGGTTTGCCGGGTAGATTTCGTATCCGAAACTTTTGCTCATTGAGTTCACTGCCGCGAGCGCGTAATGAGCGGAACCCGGTGCGAGAATCGCGGGCACAACCCCGCTAACGAAAGGGGCGGCTGTGCCCGGCACCCGTCGGCTGTCGACGCGCATTCTTCGGCTGCAACTGGCCATCCTGGTCGCGACGTTGCTCGTCGGGTTCGGCCTGTCGCTGTGGCTGGTACGCGGCCTGCTGGTACGTCAGTTTGAGGAGCGCGCTCTCGCAGTCGCGCAGGCCGTGGCGAGCGAGCCCGGTATCGCATCCGAGATCGCGGCTCATGACCGGTCCGGCATCGTGGAGCAGAAGGCCGAGGCAGTACGCAAGAGCACCGGGGCGCTGTTCGTCGTGATCACCGACGATCACGGCATCCGCTACTCACACCCGAACCCGACCCGCATCGGGCAGGAGGTCAGCACTGACCCGGACCAGGCGCTGGCCGGAAATACCGTCACCGCGGTGGAGCGTGGCACACTCGGGCTCTCCGCGCGGGCCAAGATCCCGCTGCGCACCCCCGACGGCCGCATCGTCGGCGAGGTCTCGGTTGGCATCTCAACGCAGGAGATCGACTCGCGGCTGTTCGCTCTCATCCCGAGCGTGGCGCTGTACTCCGCGCTGGCGCTGCTGCTCGGCGTCGGCGCCTCGCTGATCTTCGCGCGGCGGCTGAAGCGGCAGACGTTCGGGCTGGAGTTGGGCGAAATCGCCGAGTTGCTACAGGAGCGCGAGGCGCTGCTGTACGGGATCCGCGAAGGCGTGATCGCCGTCAACCCCGACGGCCGAGTGACGCTGATCAACGACGAGGCGCGGCGGCTGCTGGGCCTGCGCACGTCCGGACTCGACGCCGACCTCACCGACCTGGTGCCGGCCGGGCGGCTGCGCGACGTTTTGTCCGGGGCGATCGGCGGCCGCGACCAGGTGATCCTCACCCAGGACCACTGCCTGGTCGTGAACCGGATGCCGGTCAGCATCGGCGGCCAGGGCCTGGGCGCGGTCGTCACGCTCAGCGACCGGACCGAGCAGGAGAGCCTGCTACGCGAGTTGGACAGTGTGCGCGGGCTCACCGACGCCGTGCGGGCGCAGCAGCATGAGTTCGGCAACCGGGTGCATGCGCTTTCCGGGCTGTTGGAACTCGGCCGCTACGAGGAGGCGACGAGCTACGCCCAGGAACTCTCCGGCGCCGAGACCGGTGTCATCAGGCAGGTGCAAGAACGCATCGGCAACCCGCAACTGGTCGGCCTGCTGGTCGCGAAGTCCGTGCTCGCCACCGAGCGGGGCGTCGAGTTCCGGCTGGTCGACGAGTCCGCGCTCGACGCGGACGGCGCGAACACGCGCGCGTTGCTCACGATCATCGGCAACCTGGTCGACAACGCGATCGATGCCGCTGCGGACGGCGCCGCGCCGGCGCTGGTCGAGGTAGGAATCATGCAGTACGACGATCGGGTCCACCTGCAGGTGCGCGACTCCGGTGCGGGTGTACCGGCCGAGGCCCGGGAGGCGATCTTCGCCGACGGCTACTCTACGAAGGCGCGCGACGAGCGCCGCCGCCGAGGGCTCGGGCTCGCGCTCGTACAGCGCATGATCAACCAACATCGCGGCCACATCACGGTCAGCGAGGGGCCCGGCGCGATCTTCAGCGTCGACCTGCCGACGGCACGCGAGCGCGGCCGCGTGAGCGTGACGACGTGATCGCGACCCTCGTCGTCGACGACGACTTTCGGGTCGCCGCGCTGCACGCCGAGTTCGTCCGGCGGGTGGACGGGTTTGAGGTGGTCGCGGTGGCCCACTCCGGCCGCCAGGCGCTCGAGTCCGTACGCGAACTGCAACCGGATCTGGTGCTGCTGGACCTGTACCTGCCGGACGAGGACGGCCTGTCCGTGCTGCACCGGCTTCGCGAGGGAGACGGTCCCCATCCGGACGTCATCGCCGTCACCGCGGCTCGGGACCTCGCGAGCATCCGGATAGCGATGCAACGCGGCGTGGCCCATTACCTGGTCAAGCCGTTCAGCTTCCGCGCTCTCACCGAGCGGCTCAACTCCTACCGGGCGCTGTGGGAACGGACCCACCAGAGCGGCTCGGTCGGTCACGCGAATGTTGACCAGGGTGATATCGATCGGATGTTCGGGCTGCTGCGCGGCAGCGAACCGTCCTCGAACCTGCCGAAGGGGCACTCCGAGCCCACGATGGCGCTCATCCGCGCAACCTTCGACGCTCCCGACGCGGACCTGTCGGCGGCCGAGATCGCCGTGCACATCGGAGTCAGCAGGGCGACCGCCCAACGCTACCTGGCGCTGCTGGTTCGCTCGGGCACGCTCGAACTGCGCCTGCGCTACGGCTCGACCGGTCGCCCGGAACATCGCTACCGCCGGACCGGGTGAAGCCGCCGCTCCCCCGCGATGAGTGCGCAGCGGGTCGATGGTCGCCATCAATCTCTACAGCTCACATTCAGCGTCGGCTGTGGCCTACGACATGCTACGATCGTCGCATGGCTGTAGTTGCCTCTCGCGATTTGCGTAACGACACCGCTGGGGTGCTTCGGCGAGTTCAAGCTGGCGAGGACATCGTGATCACCGTCAACGGCCGAGCCGTGGCACAGCTCATCGCCGTTCGACCGCAGCGCCGCCGATGGCTGCCCGCAAGCGAACTGGTAACCCGGCTGCGCCACTCGCAAGCAGACCCCGGCCTGCGTGACGACCTGGCTCGCCTCGCCGGTGAGACCACCGACGACCTTGGCCCGATCGGATGACCTTCCAACAAGGCTTGCTGGATACCTCGATCTTCATAGCCAGCGAGACCGGCCGCGCGCTCGACGTCGCGAACATGCCCGCGGAAGTGGCTGCATCGGTGGTCACGGTGGCCGAACTACACGCTGGCGTCTTGGCCGCATCGGACACCGCCACCCGGGCCCGCCGTCTTGCCACACTCGACACGCTGTCGGACATCGAAGTGATACCGATCGACGAAGGCGCCGCCCGGGCGTGGGCTCACCTTCGGGTCCACCTGGCGGAGCGCGGGCGACGAATCAACGTCAACGACCTGTGGATCGCCGCTACCGCGCTGTCACGCGGCATTCCCGTCGTCACCCAGGACAACGACTTCGATGCGGTAGTCGGCGTCGCGGGACTGTCGGTCATCCGGGTTTAAGGCGCCCGAATCGGCTGACGAAGACCTGGATCGGCCGCCGGCCGTACAAGAGCTAGATCTTGATCTTCTCGTTCTTGGGGTCGAAGAGCGGACGCAGTGACGCGATGGCCGGGTACATCTCGGCTCCGATCTCGACCGTCCACCTGCCGGCGTCGATCCACGACTGGGTGACGGCTTCGTCGGCTTCGACCATCGCGAGCCCGACCGCACCGCCGACCGTGTGGCCGTAGGAGGCGGCGCGGATGTAGCCGACCGGTTCGCCGTCGCGCCGCACTACCTCGGCGTGGAACATCTGCGGCTCGGGATCGGTGACGAGGATCTGCACCAGGCGCTTGCGCAGCGGGCCGCCCGCCTTCTGCTGTGCCACCGCGTCTCGGCCGATGAACCCATCCGGCTTGCCCAGTGCGACCGCGAACCCGAGCCCGGCCGAAAGCACCGTGTCGGTGTTGTCAATGTCGTGCCCGTAGTCGCGATAGCCCTTCTCCATCCGCAGGCTCGCGAGCGCCTTCAGACCAGCGTGCACGAGACCGACCTGCTCCCCCGCCGCCACGAGCCGGTCGTAGACGCCGATCGCCTGCTCGACCGGGACATACAGTTCATAACCCAGTTCACCCAGGTACGTGATCCGCAGGCACAGCACTCGCGCGAAGCCGATCGCGATCTCACGTGCGTCCCGGAACGCGAACGCGTCGTTCGACATGTCGGCGTCGGTCACCATCGCCATGAGCTCGCGTGATCGCGGACCCTGGATGTTGATCTGGGCGTATGCACCGGTGACGTCGGTGGCGAACGCGTGCGCTCCGGTCGCCGCGAACCGACGCTGCATCCGGGTCTGTACGTGGCGGTGCGCCGTGTCCGACGCCACGACCCAGAAACGCTCGTCGGCCAGCTTCGTCACCGTGAGATCCGCTTCGAGCTTGCCGTCCTCGTTGAGCCACTGCGTGTACGTGATCCGGTCCGCCTCGCCGTCGACGTCGGCGGCCGACAGTTGGTTCAACTCGCGGCCGGCGTCGCGACCCTGCACCAGGAACTTCGACATGAACGACATGTCCATGAGGATCACGCCCTCACGGGCGGCCCGATGCTCGGCTTCCCAGTAGGGCCACCAGTTCTGCCGACCCCACGACAGCGCCTCCACGGTGGGCGCGACTCCGGGCGGGGCGTACCAGTCGGCGCCCTCCCACCCGGTGACGTCCCGGAAGTACGCGCCCTGCTCGA
>DATCXD010000279.1:0-2603 GCA_036566005.1 Micromonosporaceae bacterium
CGAGTGCGGCCGCGGCCGGGTCGAGTTGCGCCGCCGGGCGACCGAGGCCGGCCGGGTAAGGGGAACTCACCTCGTCGACCGCGGCCACGATGTTTAGCGCGTCGTCCGTGCCGTACAGGATCACCAGGTCTTGCAGCCGGCGCACGGCGGCGCGCACCTGGTCGGCCTCGGCCGCGCCGGTGAGCGCCAGCACCGCGGCCAACGACGTCGTGTCGCCATCGTGCGGGTCACGGGTGAGCCGGGCCGCATCCAGGATCTCGATGGTGAAGAGGTCCAGACCGTCGAGCGCCCGCGCGACAGACACGCGGGACTGCGCCCGCGCCGCGAGCGCCGATATATCGGTGGGTGGCGGCGTCAGGAGGTCGGGGCGGCGGCTGAACACAGCGGTGAGCGCGCCGTCGGGCAGCGCGCGGAGGTGCTCGGTGAGAGTGCTGGCCATCGCCGTACAACGCTAGCCGGCCGAACGGGAAATCGTCGCCCACGCCGGCCGCCGACGCCCGGATTCGGATGTGGGAAGATGGCAGCAGATCGTCTAGGTCGCGTCTCTACCAGGTCGCTAGCAGGAGGACACATGGCGTCGCACGCCGAATCCGCACCCGATCCCGATCGGCTGAGCGCCGAACCCGATCGACCGGACGGCGAGGACGACCGGCTGCCGGTGTTGCGATCCAAGACGCGCCCGGTGCCGCAGGGCAACCTCGGCGTGACCGAGATCCTGTTCGACCGGGCCGGAGCGGCATCCCCGTTCGGCGATGACATCCGCTTCCCGATGCCCGTGTCGGACCTGAGCTACGTGCATCCGACCGAGGACGCGTTTCCCGAGCACTAGCGCGAGTGACCCACATGCGCAGCGATTTCGTGGTCGGCTTCGACCTCGACATGACACTGATCGATTCGCGGCAGGGCATCGGCGAGGTCTACCGGGTGCTCGCAGCGGAGACCGGCGTGCCCATCGACGCCGATCTGGCCAGTTCACGGCTCGGCCCACCGCTCGAAACCGAACTGGCCGAGTGGTTTCCGGTCGCCGACGTGCCGGCCATGGCAGTCCGGTATCGCGAGATTTATCGCGCGTACGCGATCGAGCGCACGCCACTATTGCCCGGCGCGGCCGAGGCGGTCGACGTCGTCCATGCCGCCGGCGGTCGCGTGATCATCGTCACGTCCAAGTTCACCGGCAACGCTCGCCTCCACGTTGATCACACCGGGCTCGACGCCGACGAACTCGTCGGCTCGGCGCACGGCGACGGAAAGCGCGATGCGCTGCTACATTTTCGCGCGCATTGGTACATCGGTGACCACGTCGCTGACATGCGATCGGCGCGAGCCGCCGCCGAGATGGCTCCGGAGCTGGGCATTGTCGCGGTCGGCGTGACGACCGGGCCGTGCGACGCGCGCGAGTTGGCCGACGCCGGCGCCGACGACATCCTGCCCGACCTCCTGGCATTTCCGCACCTGCTGGCGAAACGTGAATCCGGTTGGTCGCCGCCAGATGTGCCGATAATCTCGACGCGCGCGTAACTTCATCTGTGCGGCACATCTGTGCGGTGACGCAGACCGACCGCGCCGGCTTTTCGGATGCGACGACAGAGGGATCAACAGTGCCCACGGGACGAGTGAAGTGGTACGACACCGAGAAGGGCTTCGGCTTTCTCACTCGCGAGGACGGCGAGGACGTGTTCGTGCACAAGGCAGCGCTGCCGGATGGCGTGACCGCGCTCAGCCCCGGTCAGCGCGTCGACTTCGGCGTCGCCGAGGGACGCAAGGGCAGCCAGGCGTTGAACGTCAAGGTTCTGGAGTCGCCGACGTCCGTCGCGGAGCTGCGCCGCCGGCCGGCGGAGGAGTTGCACGGGCTCATCGAGGACATGATCAAGGTGCTTGAGTCGAAGATCATGCCGGACCTGCGTCGGGGCCGGTTCCCGGACAAGAAGGTGTCCAAGACCATCGCCGAGGTCGTCCACGCCGTCGCGCGCGAGCTGGAGATCTAGCGCCGCCCCGATCGAGGTCAGGCTCAGAGCGAGAAACGCTCCGCCGGTACGGCCGGGACGAGCCCGGCCGCCGCGGCGCGGTCGAGAAGCGTACGGATCGCGGCATAGCCGGCGTCACCGAGATTTTCGGTGAACTCGTTGACGTATAGGGCGATGTGCCGCGCGACGACGTCCGGCTCCAGTTCCTGCGCGTGCTCGAGCACGTACGGTTCGCTGGCGGCGGGGGCGGCCCAGGCCTGCCGTACGGACGCCCGCACCCACTCGGTCGCCTGTGCCGCATCGACACGATCCCGATGGGCGAGGATCGCGCCGAGCGGGATCGGGTGGCCGGTCGAGTGCTCCCACCAGTCACCGAGATCGACGAGAGCGGTCAGGCCGTAGCGCGGGTAGGTGAACCGGGCCTCGTGGATGACGAGGCCGGCGTCGAATCGACCATCGGCGACACCGGGCATGATCTCGTGGAACGGCACGACCTCGATCTTGGACGGGTCATGACCCGCGGCCCAGAGGCGAAACAACAGGTAGGCCGTCGTCCGATCGCCGGGTACGGCTACCGTCGCGCCGGCCAGCCGGGCCGGGTCGCCGGATGGCGTCGCGCCGACCTGACCGGCGTCGTTC
>DATCXD010000296.1:0-20842 GCA_036566005.1 Micromonosporaceae bacterium
CGGCCACTCTCGATCGTGGCGACGATGCCGGCGATCGAGCGGGCCGGTACGCGGCCGTGGACAGCCCCCTCGGCGTTGACGGTGAGCGAGTCTCCGGTGACGTCGAACCACTCCCCCGCCCCGGCGTTCGCAATGAGGGGCCCGACGTAGTCCACATCGGACCGGTTCACGATCGTCCACAGGGCGGTGCCGTCGAGGTCGTAACGGTGTGCGTAGACGTGGTGCGACTCGGCCGACGGATGCAACGCACACAGCGGAGTCCACCTTCCGTCCCGTAGGACGTCGGCGAATGCCTGCTGCACTGGTCGCATTGCTCGCAGCGTTGCCCGGTCCCGTGGGTTCCACCCGACCCAGACGCCGAACACGTCGTCCCACACCAGTACGCCACAACCGTTGACCCACGCGGATTGCAGCTCGACGCTGTGGTCGCGGTTCCACCGCCGGGTGTGATGCATCATGTGACGCCGTTCGAACCAGTGCGCCCGCAGCACTCCCGGCGCCTCGGTGTCGGCGAACCATTGCGCCCACGAGAGTGCGTGCTCTCCGATGCCGGCCAGTGGCACCCGCGACTCGCCTTCCAGAGCGATCGGCCGCGTGACCGCCGCAAGCGCATCGATGATCTCGGGATCACCATGCTTGAGGGTGTCGAGGAAGACGCCGTCAAACCCGTACTCCGACACGAGAGCCGCGAGTTCGGCCGGATCGCCGCCGGTCGCGCGGCGTGTGCCGACGTCCCACGGGTTGTAGTTCGCGAACACCGCGACGCCGCGGCGATGGAAGAATTCGACGACCTCGATGAGGTTAGACACGTCCCGGTAGTAGTCCCACTGGTTTCGCTCGTCGATGCCGATCACCGGATAGGCGTGCCACAGCACGACCGCGTCAAAGCCGCCGAATTCACGGACGCCGTGGTCGAGGAAGGCGTCGACCGTGAACTCTCCCCGGGCCCGGTCATACAGCCGCTCGTCCCACAGCCATACCAGGCACGGCGTGAAGCACCGCGCCGCCGATGACGAGCCGGCGCCGTACGCCCGGCCGTCGTAGCCCAGCCGGGTCCGGGCATCGTCCCGCCATGCCGTCAGGACGTCGCGCCAACGCTCGCGATCGCCTGGATCGCGCGGCGCCGCGAATATCTTCGCCTCGTCCAGCGCCGACAGGTCCGCACCGGCATCCAGCGGTACGGCCGTCGGCAGGTCGATCGGACGGGGCACGAACAGATCCCGTTCCACTACCGGCTCATCGGCACTGCTCACGTCATCCCAGCCTTGGTCATTGCGGCCGCGATCTCGTCGGCGCGAGGGATGGATGGGATCGCGCCGAGCCGTTGCACACTCAGCGACGCGGCGGCGATCGCACGCTCGGCGGCGGCCGTCATCGACGTACCGGTGGCGAGACCGGCCGCAAAGACGCCGCAGAACGTGTCGCCGGCGCCGGTGGTGTCCACCACGCGCACGGCCGGCGCCGGCACGAGTCGACGAGGACCGCTCCGTTCGGCAACCCGGGCGCCGGCTGCACCCAGGGTGACAACGACCGTGGGAACCCGCATGAGCAACCCATCGACGGCGTCGCCCAGATCGGCCGTACCGGCAATCTCGCGGGCCTCGTGCTCGTTGACGACGAGAACGTCGACGGCCTCGACGAGCGCGTCCGGGAGCGGTTGGGACGGCGCGGCGTTGACGACAACCGTACGGCCGGCCGCGCGAGCCACGTGTGCCGCTTCAATGACGACCGGAAGCGGCACCTCGAGCTGGCACAGGACCACGCCCGACTCGCGTATGACGTCGCGCTCGTCCGGCCGAAGCCTTTCCACCGTCGCGTTCGCGCCCGGTGCGACGACGATGCTGTTCTGGCCGCGGTCATCGAGCAGCACGACGGCCAGACCCGTTGGCGAGGATGACGTACGCACCAACGAAACGTCGACGCCCACCGCGACGAGCGCGTCGCGGACCAGTCGACCGTCGGCGTCGCCGCCGATCGCCGCGATCAGCGTCGTCGAGGCGCCGGCTCGCCCCGCGGCCACGGCCTGATTTGCGCCTTTGCCGCCGGGTAGCCGGGACGTGTCGGTGGCGAGGCGAGTCTCTCCCGGGCCGGGCAGATCGCGGACGCGCAACACCAGATCGGCGTTCGCACTGCCGACGACGACGACCGATGCCGTGGATTTGATGCGGGTGGTCACGATGCCACCGCACGGGTCCGCGTGGTCAGCTCGCCCGCGGTGACACCGTCAAAGCCGGGCAGGGTCGTCCGGAACCGTTCGCCCAATGGGTCGGTCCACGACGCGGGCAGACTTGCGCCGCCGAATAACGCCCCGCAAATGGCGCCGACCGTCGCTCCGGCCGAGTCGGTATCCCAGCCACCCGACACCGCAAGCGCGATGGCCGGTCCGAGCTCACCGTCGCTGGCCGCGAGCGCGTACGCTATCAGCGCCGCGTTGTTCAGAACATGCACCCAGTGCAGGTGTCCGTAGCGTGCGTGCAATTCGTCCAGCGCGTGCTCGTCGTCCGTACCCTGTTCGGCCAGCGCCATTCCGAAGCGCACCGCGTCGCTCAGCCGAGACTCGGGCGGTACGACCGCGAGCCCGGCCGTCAACACACTCGACACGTCGGTCGCGACGAGCGCGGTCGCGGCCATGCCGGCTACCCAGCGGGCGCCGTACACGCCGTCGCCGCGATGGCTGAGTAACGCGTCCGCGTCGGCCAATCGGGCCGCGGCCGATGGGTCGCCCGGATGCGCCCACCCGTAGAGATCGGCTCGGATGAGCGCACCGATCCATTCGCGGAACGGGTTGCGCACCACGGCGGCTCGTTCCGGCTCGATCCCGAGCAGGAGGTTGCGGTAGGCGGCCCGCTCGGCGGTAAAGACCCGGCCGGCCGGAAGGTTGTCCAGCCACGCCTGCGCCACGTCGGCGGTGGAAAGTTTGTCACCGTGCCGCTCGACCATCCAGAGCGCGAGCATCGTGAAGTTGAGATCGTCGTCCTCGGGGATCCCGTCCAGCGTCTCGACCAGGCTGGTCGACCGCGAGCGCCGGTTCCAGGGCCAGCGCGCCGCGATGTCGGCCGGCAGACCGATCTCGGTGAAATAGCCGGTGATCGGCCAATTGCCGGTGGCTTCGGCGATTGCTCGGATGCCGGCGCGCGGGATCTTCTCTACGGGCTTGCCCAACACACACCCGATCGCGCGACCGAGCCATGCTCCGCGAACTCGATCGTCCGACGGTCGGCCCGGCAACGGGGGCACGGCCGGCACGCCTGGCAGTCGCCGTTGTTCGGCTCCGGCACTGCGCCGGTCGATCTCGTCGAGGAGGTCGCCGGCAAGGTCGCTCACATCCGCGGAGACGATCGGACCGGCGCCCGATCGTAGTGGTTGCGGGTCGCCGCCGACCGCAATCCATTGCGCCACAAGGTCATCAGCCGGTACGCCGTCGGCGGCCGCCTGCACGAACGCGTGTGGCAGGAGGTCGGCCGGATCGGTCCACGTGAGTCTCACGTCGTGACCCGGTCCGGGGCTGGCGTCGACTCGGCCGGCTCAGTTGAACCGGCGAACAGTCCCGACCGGGCGGCTCGGACCGCCGCCGCTCGCTGTTCGTCCGCGGCACGCAGATCGGCCAGAACAGCGACCATCACGCGCCCGGGCTGCTCGATATCGATGCGGCTCGCCGCTGCCACCTCGCTCCGCCATTCCGCCGGGACGGCCGCGACGCCGTTGAGAGCGCCGGTGATCGCGCCGGCCATAGCCGCGATCGAATCGGCGTCCCGGCCGTAGTTGACGCCGCCGAGGATGGCGCTTCGGACGTCGCCGCCGGACGCGAGGACAAAGCCCAGCGCCACCGGAAGTTCCTCGATGGATTTCGTACGCGACGGCCGCCGCGCGTCCATGCTCGGCTCACGGTAGTTCGGGCCGACCGTGTCGAACGGTGCGATCGCCGCCCGTAGTCTCGCCCCGAGCTCGCCGGGTCTTGCCCCGAGTTCGCCAACCGGGCCGTTCGCCGCCATCTCGACGGCGAGCAGAGCCGCACGCGTGCCGTCGTGTGCGACGCCCACCGCCGCGGCGAACACGTCCGGTGGAGTCGCACCCGGCGTCATCGCCGCCGCGACGGCGGCCGCGAAGACGCCGGCCGCCTCCCGCCCGTACGACGACTGATGTGCCCCGGCGATGTCGATGGCTTCGGCGTAGGCGCCGATCGGGTCGCCGGCATTGGCGATCCCGACCGGCACCATGTACATCGCGGCGCCGCAGTTGACGATGTTGCCCACGCCGGCCTCACGCGGGTCGACATGGCCGTAGTGCAAGCGGGCGACGAGCCACTTCTCGGCCAGGAAGATGCGCTGCAGCAACAGAGCCGATGTCTCCAGCTCGGGCACCCAGCGCTTCTCGCTGATGAGCAACGGCACCAGGTGCTCGGCCACGAGGTAGGCATCCAGATGCGTACGGCACTTGCCGTACACATCCACCAACGCATGCGTCATCAACGTGTCGTCGGTAATGTGCCCGTCACCCTTGTGGTAGGGGGCGACCGGACGCGCGTCGCGCCAATCGGCGAAGTACGGCGGGACGATGCCGGTGCCCGGCCCGCCGTATCGCTCGGCGACCTGTTCGGGCGTCCATCCTTCGGTCGCACCGCCCAGCGCGTCGCCGACGGCCGCGCCGGCCAGCGCTCCGACCGCCTTGTCCTCGATTAGGCTCACCGCAGTTCCACTTCGTCTCGTCACTCGTGCCCGTCACCGCCAGCTAGCGGTTGACGTTGTCCCACCCGCTCTGCAGCTTCGTCGCCAGCGCGTCGATGCTGGTCTTGTCCTGCAGGTACTGCTGCAGGGCCGGCGTGGCGATCTCATCCTTCCACCGCGGGTAGTTCACGGCCGACTGGAACGGGGCCGCAACCTGCGAGTCCGCGCCGGCCAGCGTCTGCGTCCAGCCATTCTTGCCGCCGGTCTGCTGTTGGATCGCATCGCGCGCCTGCTTCGACGTCGGGATCAACCAGTCGCCCTGGCCGACCGCGGCCAGGTTGTCGGCCTGCATGAAGTACGACAGGAACTCGGCCGCCTCCTTCTGGTGCTTGCTGGACTGCGACACCGACAGCGTCTGCGGGTCGGCCGCCTGGTCGGAGGAGGTGCCGGTCAGCGGCGGCAGAACCGTCCAGTTGAACGTCTTCGGCGCCTCCTCGGTGATCTGCTGCGCCGCGTAGTTGCCCTCGACCACCATCGCGAGCTTGCCGGCGTAGAACGACGGCAATATGTCGGTGCCGCTCTGGGTCAGGGTGGTCGGGTCGATCGACTTGTCGACGTAGGCCATCGCGTGGATGCGTTCGGGCACCTGCTTTTCCGCATCACCCACCTGGACCTTGGCATCCTGTCCGGTGCCGGTGAAGAACTTGCCGCCGAAGTTCAACGACAGGCTCATGACGGTCGCGGTCGGCGACTTCAGCCCCCAGCCCAGTCCGTACGTGTCGCTGGTCGTCGCCTGCTTGGCCATCGCCTGGAACTGGTCCCAGGAAAGCGATCCAGCCGGGATGGTGATGTTGTCCTTCTTGAGCAGATCGGTGTTGGCCATCACCACGTACGACTGCAGCAGCGTCGGAACGGCATAAATCTTTCCGTTCTGCGACACGGTGTTCCACACACCATCCGGCACCGAACTCTTGACGTCGGCCGGCAGGTACTTCGAGATGTCCGCGAGATAGCCCTGTTGCGCGAACCCGCTGATGTCGGCGGCCTCGTCGTGGATAATGTCCGGAGCGGTGCCGCCCTGGAACTGGGTGACCAACTGGTCGTGCACCGAGTCCCAGGAACCTTGGTTGTACTTCACCTGGATGTTCGGGTGGGCCGCGTTCCAGTCGGTCACGATCTTCTGCACGGCCGCGATCGTGGGCTTCTGGAAGGCCAGGCTCTGGAACGTCAGCGTGACCTTGTCGCCGGAACTGCTGGCGCTGTTACCGCTGGACGAACTGCACGCCGCCAGTGCTCCGGTAGCGAGGATTGCGGCGGTCGCCGCAACAAATGTGGCTCTCCACTTCACTGTGGGCTCCTTCTTCCGCCGGAAAACCGGCAACTGTCGGTACGGTTGTGCGCCAAGCGCAGGGGAAATCGATTGATACGAAACAGTGCGGGGTCTATCCCTTCACCGCGCCGCTCAGCAGTCCGGACGCGAGTCGGCGTTGCAGGAACGCAAAGGCGGCCAGGCTGGGCAGGGTGGCGAGCACGGAAGCGGCGGCGAGCGGCCCGAGCGAGACCTGCCCCTCCGAGCCGACGAAACGGGCGAGGTTCAGCGGCAGTGTCGTCTGGTCGCCCCGCAGCAGGACCAAGGCGAAGAAAAACTCGTTCCAGGCCGAGATGAACGCGAACATCGCGGTCGCCACGAGGCCCGGTCGCAGCAGCGGAAGCACGACACTGACGAGGATGCGCAGCCGCCCAGCGCCGTCGACCGCCGCCGCCTGCTCCAGATCGGGCGGTACGGCGGCGATGTAGCCGCGCAGCATCCACAGCGCGAACGGCAGAGTCCAGACGAGGTACACCAGGACGAGGCCGACGAGCGAATTCAGCAGGTGCAGATCCCGCAGGATCATGAACAGCGGGATCACGATCAGGATGACCGGGAACAACTGGCTCACCAGGATCCAGGCGGTGGCCGCACCCCGCAGTCGAGTGCGGAAGCGTGCCAGCGCATAGGCGGTCGGTGTCGCGACGACGATGGTAAGCAGTGTGGAGCCGGCGGCCACGATGGTGCTATTAAGTGCCGATCGCAGCAGGCCCTGCTGCGAGAAGGCTTCGGAATAGTTGCGCCACTCCCAATGACGTGGAATTAGCCGTGGCACGATCGACGCGAGCTCCTGTGGTCCCTTGAACGAGACGGACAGCAACCAGAGCAGGGGGAAGGCGAGGAAGATCAGGTAGAGCGCGAGTACGACGTACTGGCCGGCGCGGACGCCCGGGCTGCGCAGTCGCTGCGAATCCCGCGCGGTCCGGCGCGGCTCGACTGAGGCCCGCACTGGCCGCGAGGTGGACGCGGTCATGGCTCGCTCCGCAACCGAGCGCGTAGGTAGAGGCCGAGAAGCAGCAGGACGAGGACGACCATCACGTTGCCCATCGCGGACGCGTAGCCGAACTCGCCGTAGCGGAATGCCTCGTTGTACGAGAAGAGCATCGGCAGCATCGTCTTGCCGCCCGGGCCGCCCGCGGTGAGCACGTACACCAGCCCGAAGGAATTGAAGTTCCAGATGAAGTCGAGGGACGTGATCGCGAGGATCACCGGGCGCAGCTGGGGCAGCGTCACGTTCCAGAACCGCCGGAACGCCCCGGCGCCGTCGACGGACGCCGCCTCGTACAGATCACCGGCAATGTTCTGCATCCCGGCGAGGAGCGTGATCGTGGTCTGCGGCATACCGACCCAGACGCCGATGACGATGACGGCCGGCAGTGCCGTGTTGAAGTCGCCGAGCCAGTTGATCCCGGTGTCGCTGAGGTGCGTCGACCGGAGCGTCTGATTGACCGGCCCGACCGTCGGGCTGAGCAGCAGGCGCCACATGATCGCGACGATCACCGGCGGCATCGCCCACGGCACCAACGCCAGAGTGCGGGCCAACCATCGCAGTCGCAGATTTTCGTTGAGCAGCAACGCCAGCCCGAGGCCGAGCGCGAATTGGGTGACGGTCACCGTCACCGCCCAGATCAGGCCGATACGGAACGAGTCGAGAAACAGGCTGTCGTGCCACAGCTCCCGGTAGTTGGCGAAACCGGTGAAGTGGGTGGTGATGCCCAGACCGGCCCGCGCATCGGTGAAGCCGAGGTAGATGCCGCGGACCAAGGGGAAAACGCTCAACACGAGCACCGGAACGAGAGCCGGCAACACCAGCAGCCAGGCGTCGCGCTGGTCGCGTGACCGTCGGGCCGTCGATCGCCGCCGTCGGACGTCCTGATGCGGTTGGGCCGAGAGGGTGTCGCCCATGGTGGCGGTCATCGTCGACGCTCCGACTTGGCTGCCTGGGCCGCCGGTGCGGTTGTCCGGGTCGCCGCAGGCGCCGTTGCCCGAGTTGTCGCCGGCGCTGTTGCCCGCGTTACCGCCGATGCGGCGCTGGAATCGCGCACGACGAGGCGTGGCTGCACGGTGACCCGGCTCGTCGCACGATCCGGCTCGTTGATCCGATCGAGCAGCAACGTCGCGGCCCGCATGCCACGCTCGGCCGAGCCGAGGCACACGCTGGTCAGGGTCGGCGTCGTGAGATCAGCAAGCTCGGTGTTGTCCATACCGACCACTGCGACGTCCGCCGGCACGGACTTGCCCTCCTGCCGCAGCGCCCGCATGGCACCGATGGCCAGGAGATCGTTCGCACAGATCAGCGCGTCGGGCGTGTAGCGGGCGAGGAGCACACGCGTCGCCTTCTCGCCGGCGTCGGCGGTGAAGTCGTCGGCCGAGACGATCGCGCGCTCGTCGACCTTGCCGTGGGCGGCGTCGGCCGCGCGCCGGAAGCCGCGCAGTCGGGCATCACCCGGTGTGGTGTTGATCGGACCGTTGACGAACGCGATCGACGCGCGGCCGCCCGCGAGGAGATGCGCGTGCGCGAGTCGGATGCCGCGCATCGAATTCGCCCGTACGTTGTCCAGCGCGACCGACTGCGGAATCGTGCCGATGACGACGACGGGAACGCTGGCGGAGAGCAGTTCGTCGATGACGGCCGGCGTGATGCGCAACGGACTGATGATCAAACCGTCGGCGTAGCCGCGGCTCATTCCGCGAATCGTGGCGATCTCATTGTCGGCGTCGGTGCCGGTGGCCGTCACGACCAGCCGATAGCCGGCCGCGCTGACCACGCCCTCGATCGCTCGCATCATCGTCACGTACACGGGGTTGGCCAGGTCCGCAACGGCCAGCGCGAGCTGTTCGGTTCTGCGGACCTTGAGCGAGCGGGCCGTCGCGTCGGCCACGTAGCCGAGCGCCGCCGCCGCTGCCCGGACTCGTTCCACCATCTCCGGGCTGGCCGATGCGCCGGACAGCGCGCGCGACGCCGACGCCACCGACACGCCGGCGGCCAACGCCACTTCGTTCAGCGTCGGACGCGACCGCTGCGGCATCGAGCGACCTCCCGCCAGTTGGATACCCGGATGTGGAAACGTTCTTGGAAACGATTGCAACCGTCTCGGTCACTGTGGCACCGTCGTAACCGTCTTGTCAACGACTAGAGACGAAGCTTTCGCCGACGGCGAGCCCGACACCACGATCCGGGACTCGCTCTACGTGGCTGCGCTCGACTATCTGGTCCACCGGCCGCCCGGCCGAGCCACCGGCCTCAGGTTGCCGACGAGGCCGCACCGACCACGGAGCTCGCGGCGCACATCGAGCGCGCGTATCCGACGGTGCGTATCCGACCGTACGTATCCGACCGTGCCGGACCGGATTGCTCGCATCACCGCCGGCCACTCGATGGGCGGCTCCGGCTGCCTAAATCCAGATCGGCGACGATGGGCAGCTGCACTGGATCGTCGAAGAACGGGGCGAAGTACTCCAACACCGCATCACCAGGGACGAGCCCACTGGCGAACCCGCGAGCATTTCGACGAACCGGAGATCATCTTGAGGCCGATCCACGGATCGACGCTACGCTCCCGCCCGCACCGACAGCCGCATGCCTCCGATGCCGCTGATCTGAGCCACGACCTGGTCGCCTGGCCGAATGGGCCCGACTCCCGGAGGTGCCCCCGTGAAAATCACGTCGCCGGGCAGCAGGGACATCACTGAGGACGCATAGCTGATTATCTCCGGCACGGGGGTGATGAGGTCCGCCGTCGTCACGTTCTGACGCTGCACGCCGTTGACGGCGAGTCCGATCTCGAATGCCGTCGGATCGACCGCCTGGTCCGCGACCGTGATCCAGGGTCCGATCGGGCTGAACGTGTCGTAGCTTTTGCGACGCGATCGGTCGGCCGCGCTGCGGACGGTGATGTCCAGCCCTAGCGAATAGCCGAACACGTGATCCAGCGCCTCGGCCGGCGCGATGTCCTTGCCGCCCTTGCCGATGATGAGCAGCAGTTCGGACTCGTGGTGGATCTCGTCACCGGCGTCGAGGACCGCGCGCGGCAGGACGATGTCGTCGGCGGGGCCTGAAATGGCCGACGGTGCCTTGAGGAACACGTCGAAGTTCATCATCCAGGACTCGACCCGCCCGAGGGTACGTTCCTGAACGCCGTGCATCTCCGCGACGTGAGCGGCGTAGTTGCTCGCGGCCGCGATAATCTTCGACGGGTTGAGCACCGGCGCCTGTAACCGGACGCCTGACAGCGGCTGCCGGACTCCCCGCCGCGCCGCCTCCTCGATGCCTTCGCGTACGCCATCGAAGTCGCGACATAGGCGCCGCCACCACCCAGCGGTGACCGGATCCTCGTCGTGCGGCCACGGCAACCCCGACGTCACGTCGACGACGTGGTCGCCCTCGACCAGGCCGAGCCGGTACTTGTCGAATAGCGCGAGCTTCACTGACACTCCTCAGTTGTCGGAATCAGTCGTGGTCGACAGTGACCCTGGCCGGGACACGATGCGCCGTTCCAGCGCGTGTACCAGCGCGTTGGCCGCGACTCCGATCGCTCCCAACAGGAACACCAGCGCGTACACCTCGCCGCTCTGGAACCGCTGGCTAGCCAGGATGAGTTCGTAGCCGAGCCCACCGCTCGACCCGACCATCTCCGCCACCACGGCGACGATGACCGCGACCGACAACGCGGTGCGCACACCGAGCAGGATGGCCGGCAACGCCGCCGGCAGCTCGATGCTGTAGACCCGCCGCAGGCGTGACAGCCGGATGCTGCGGGCGACGTCATGCAACTGCGGCTCGGTCTCCAGCAGTCCCTGCGTCGCATTCAGCAGGACCGGCCAGATTGCGCCGAGGACGACCACGGGTATTTCCATAGCACGTCCGAATCCGAAGAGCAGCGTTGCCGGCGGGATCAATGCCGCCGCCGGCAGCGACCGCACGAAGTCCAACGGCGGCGCGAGCGCGTCGACCAGAAACCTGTTCCGGGTGATCACGATCGCCACGACCACGCCAAGAACGCACGCGATGATCCAGCCACTCAGCGCACTGCCAAGGGTGTATCTCGTCGCCTCGCCCAGAGTGTCGGCGCGCCACATGTCCCTGGCCGCCGCGAGCACGCCCCCAGGGGTCGGCAGGAAGACCGGGCTGACAAGTTCACGCTTGGCGATGACGTACCAGGCGAGGACGGCCAGTGCTGGTACGACGAGCCGGTGCGCGACTGCCCGGACTCCGGCGAGAACGGCCGCCATCACGACGTACTCCAACCGCGAAGCAGCACCCGCCGCTCGAGCAGGCGGAACGCCACGTTCACCACCGTCCCCAACACGCCGACCGTCACCAGGTACGCGTAGACGGTTGCCGGTTGCAGAGCGCTGCTGGCCGACACCAGTGCGAACCCGATGCCCTGCCTGATGGCCACGATCTCGGTGGTGATGACGATGATCAGACACAGGCTGAGCGCGAGCCGCAGACCCACCACGATCAACGGCAATGCCGCCGGCATGACGAGCTTGACGAGCAGCTGGGTACGGCTCAGGCACAATGCGTGCCCAGCGTCGCGCAGCTGCGGGTCGATCACCGAGACGCCCTTGGCCGTGTTCAGCAGAACGGGCCACAGCGAGGCGAACGCGGCGATCAGGATCTCGCTCCGGTCGGTGAAGCCCGAGACGAGCAGCACCAGCGGGATGATGGCGGGTGGCGGCACAAAGCGGAGGAACTCCAGAGAGGCGTGCAGGTAGGAATAGCACCGCTTGTTAAGGCCGATCATCATCCCCAGGACGATCCCGGCGACCGCGGCCAGGAGGAAGGAGATCATGAAAAACTGCAACGTGTGGAGGACCGGACCAGCGAGTTGCCCGTTGGCGGCGATGTGCGACCAGGCCCGCACGGTCGCCGACGGGGTCGGGATCGTCTCGAAGCTGATCCACCCGGCCCGGACCACGACCTCCCACGCGCCGAGTACCACGACGACGAGGGCGACCGATGCCGCGCGAGCGCCCTTGCCGACGGTCATCGGTCTCCGCCGCCATCAATGAGCTGGAGCAATTTCGTCCGCAGTGCGACGAAGTCGTCCCGCGCCCTCGTCGTGACCTGGTCTCGGGGGCGTGGGATGCCGACCCTGATGTTGTCGATCACGCGAGCCGGGCCACCGGACAAGACGATGATCCGGTCGGCCAGGTACACCGCCTCGTCCAGATCGTGCGTGACCAGAACGACAGTTTGGCCAAAGCGCGACCACGTGTCGAGGAACATGTCTTCGAGCCGGAACTTCGTCAGTGCATCGAGTGATGCGAACGGCTCATCCATGAGAAGGACCGACGGCCGGCCCACGATCGCCCGGGCGATCTGGATGCGCTGCTGCATACCACCGGAAAGCATCCGCGGATGATCGTGGGCACGGTCCCGGAGATCGACCTGGCCGAGCGCGTCCAGTGAGCGGTCGCGGCGTTCCCGCCGCGGCACGCCGGTGGCCTCGAGGGTGAGTTCGACGTTGCGGACGGCAGTGCGCCACGGGCACAGCGCACGGCCGTAATCCTGGAACACCACCGCGACTTCGCGGTTGGGTGATGTGACCGGCGTACCGTCCAGCGACACGCTCCCCGCGGTCGGGGGCATGAGCCCAGCGAGGATCCGCAACAACGTGGTCTTGCCACAGCCGGACGGGCCGACGATGCAGACGAATTCGCCCTGATCGACATCCAGCGTCACGTCTTCGATGACCTGCCGTCCACCGGCACGACCCTGATAGGTCAGACTCATCGAGTCTACTGATAACGAGGCGCCCGCCATTGCTACCCTCCGCGTGATATGGGACGGCTACTTGGCGATCAGCGCCGCGGTGTCGAGGTCACCCTTGATCAGGTTCTGCTTCTTCATGATGTCGAGGAAGAAGTTGAGTTGGTCGGGGGTTACCTCGGTGGACAAGTTCGGGAACGGAATGTTGTTGATGACATCCGCGGGCAGGCCGGAGTACTTCGCGATGATGGTGCGGGTCTCGTCCGGGTGCGCGGCGACAAACGCCGTGGCCTCCTCCAACGAGGCACGCAGCGCCGAGACCTGATCGGGATGCGCGGCCGCCCACGTCGCGCTGGCGGAAAGGAAGACCACCAACTGCTTCTCGCCGGGTGCGGCGAACGTCGCGATGATCGGTTTATTCCCCTGGCTCTTCAGTAGTCCGATGAAGGGATACACCGACACCACGGCATCGACGCGCTTGGCCTTCAACGCGTCCGGCGCCTGCTGGAACGGCAGCGCCACCCATTTGATGCCGGACACATCGACGCCTGCCTCCTGCAGCTTCTGGATTGTCGACAGCTGGCTGGAGGTGTTAACGCCGGGCACCGCGATCCGCTTGCCGGCGATATCCGCCGGCGTGGAGATGTGCGAATCCTTCCCCGCGATCAGCGCGACACGTGGGTTTTCCGCGGTGTCGACCGACAGGCCGCTGGCAACGACGAGCTTCACTCCTGCGTCGACGGCACTGAGGAAGTCGGGGCCGGTCTCGAAGCCCATCTGCGCGGAGCCGCCGGAGATGGCCACCCCAACCTGGCTCGCACTGGCCACCTCACTGAGCTTGACCGTGAGCCCGTGTTTCTTGAATATCCCTTCGTCCTGCGCGACCCAGAGGCCGACCTGCTCGACGGCTCGGCTGTAAAGGATATTGATCGTCTGATCGCCGCTGTCGGGCGACCCGCTCGTGGACCCGCTGCTTCCGGATCCACACGCCGACAGCGCCAGTACCATCGCGGTGCCGGCCGCCAGCAATCCACATCGGACGTTTTTCGTGAAAACTTTCATGGTCAACGCTCCATCTGGTTGCCGAAGAAAGACCGGACACCCTCAGCTGACGGCCGGTAGGTCTTGCTAGCAGTCGTGTCGACCGCGTCCTTCACGTCAGGCCTTGGCGAAAAGCACCCGAAGTGCTCGTCAAAGCCCCATGTACGCGCCGTCTGCGGCGCATCCTTCGTGCCCAGTACCAGGGCGATGTGCAGCGCGACACCCGGGCGTGACCGCTCGAGCGTCACAAAAGATCCCGCGGGTGCCGGCCGTTGAGCTTCTCCGTCACGTTGTCCGCCGCCTGGCACACCTGCTCGCCAACGCGGGTAAGGTCGGTGCCACTCAGTTGGCTGGTCGTGCCGACGACGATGAACAGAAGCCGCGGTTGCCCGTTCCAGTCGAAAACCGGCGCGGCGACCGCGTTGTGATCGGGGTAGTACTCCCCCTCGCTGATGCCATAGCCACGCTTGCGTACCGCGGCAAGCTCGTCCTTGAACTCGCCCGCGTTCGTGATGGATCGTTCGGTGTATGCGTGCAGGTCGTGCCGCGCGATGATGTCATCGATGACGGATGCGGACTGCCAGGCGAACCACGCCTTGGAAGCCAGGCTGCCCGTCGATGGGAAGGTGGCCCCGACATCGATCGTTGTCCGGATCCGGTTCTTGCTATCCACCTTGTCGAGTACCACGAACTCTTCGTGCTCGGACAGTGCCAGCAGGAAGCATCCGAGGCCGACCGCGTTGCTGATCCGGCGTGCCTCTTCGATCGCCACCTCTCGCGTGTGGCGTTGCACGTCCACCATCGCGCCGAGTTCGGCGAGGCCCACCCCCAGCCGGTACTCCTTCGTCGTCGCGTCGAAGGCGATCAGATGGCCGTTCATGAGCGTCTTCAAGACGTTGAAGCACGTTGATACGTTCAACCCGGCGCCGCGCGCGATCCTGCTCAACGACTGCGGCTTGTTCCCCGTCTCCTGGAGGTACCGAAAGATCTCGAGCACGTGCTGTACGGCAGGCACCGGCTTGCGCGTTGCGTCGGTCATGCCCGGGCACCCACGATGGTGGCCGCGGCCGGCTCGGCCAGTGGCGGATGCGGCAGCCAGACCGAACTGACCTCATCGACGTCGGATACCTCGCCGAAATGGAGACCGATCGTACTCAGGGTCGCTGCGTGGGCGGCAGGATAGTACGTTGCGCTCGCGTCGCTCGGGAAGACCACATGAAGGTCACGCATGAACGCGTCGCGTGCGGTGCTCTCGACACAGACGTTGGTCGCGACACCGGTCGGTACGATCGTGCGGATGTTGCGGACCCGCAGCAGCATCTCGAGATCTGTCTGATAGAAGCCGCTGTAGCGATGCTTCACAACGACCGGCTCGGAGTCGGTGGGCGAGAATCCGGGTGCGTGATCCGCGCCCCAACTGCCCGGCTCGCACATCGGTATGGACGTCAGGGCGCGACCGGCGAGACGACGAGTGGCCACATCGAGGAATGACTCACTCAGGTAGCGATTGTCCGCGGTGCTGTAGGCATTGCGCACATGCACAACGAACACTCCGGCGGCCCGCGCGTTGGCCAGCAAGCGAGCGAGATCGGGCAGCATCTTCTGTACGGGTGCGAGGTCGGCGCCCTCGCGGTCCATGATGCCGCCGGGTGAGCAGAAGTCGTTCTGCACGTCAACGAGCACGAGTGCGGTTTCCGCCGGCCGTAGCTTCCGACGCAGCCGGTTCGTGCGGGATTCCGCCGCTTCGGAGTCGATGCGAGTCATGTCCTCACCTATGCCAGATAGTGGTCAAGGAACGTCATTGTGCGGCGCGCCGCGTCAGCGGCGGCAACCGGACGGTAACCCGGCCGGCCCGACTCCTCGAAGGCATGCCCCGCTCCCGGGTACCGGTACACCTGGTACGGGCTGTTGGACTTAGCCAAACCGACCTCGAGTTCATCGATGTCCTCGACTGGGCACCAGACGTCGGTCGTCCCGTAGTGTGCGAGCACCGGACAGGCCACCCGTTGGGCGGCGGCGAGCGGATCCGGACCGTCCCCGGTCGGGGAGCCCGGCCGCAGCACGGCGTAGTAGGCCACGATCGCGGTGAGCACATCGGAGCGCGCCGCCACTTGCAACGCGACCGCGCCCCCGATGCAGTACCCGAGGATGGCCGTGGGCTCTACCCGCGGCACTGACTCGACGAGGTCCACCACGGAGGTCACTATCGCCTCGTGATCTAACGCCTGGGTGGCGGCGCCCACATCCTCAGGGGTACGAAGCTCACCTCGCTGGGCCGCCGTGCAGTAGAAGTCGGCAATGACCGCCTCGAACCCATGCGCTGCTAGTCGCTGCCCGACGTGCAGGATGTGTGGTGTCCGACCGTGGATTCCGGGCAGGACGATGACCCTTGGCCGGGATCCCTTGCCCGGTGAGACACTCTTGCCCGGTGAGACACTCAACGCGGCAATGTGCTGGCCCGGCACGTCGACGGTGCCGAACCTCACCTGGTCGTCCATCACACTCACCCGACTCCTCGCTTCGCCTCATCAGGGGTTGCCGCGGGCACCGCAGTCGCCGCGGGTAGCCGCCTCAACCGGGTCTTCGGTTCACCGGCGATCAACAGGTCGTCACCGTCAACCGTCACGTCGAAGGTGTCGAACGTGGCGAATGGCGAGTCCACGGCATCGATCGCTCCCGTGCGTAGATCGAGTCGCCAGTGATGCCAACGGCATTCGAGGACCGATCCGTCGAGCCGGCCGCCGGTCAGCCGTATGCCCAGGTGCGGGCATACGTTCGGGCACGCGTACCAATGGTCACCGACCCGGGCGACCACATAGTTGCGGCCACCGGCCCACACTCCGCGCTTCTCACCGTCGGCGAGTGTCGCCGCCCCAGGCAGCCGGACCGGCGCACGGGCCGGCTGCTGACGCGACGTCACAGCTTGATCCACGCTGCGCTCTCAGCTAGCCGGCGACACGATTGACGGGGCCGCGTCGAGAACCTCACGGTCTTCCTGCGCGCTGAACGAGCCGGCCCGCTCGCGGACGATGTGCTGAAGGTTCTCGGCGCCGATCGGCTCCTCCCAGAACAGGGCGCGTGCCTGCGCGAGGATCGGCAGGTCGTGAATCGCGAGCATGATCATGTCCTCGTCGCCGTCGTTGACGAAGGAGTGGTCATGCCATGCGGGGCAGGTGAAAACGTCACCCTTCCCGAACGGAATCTCGACTCCGTCCACGAAGGCGCGTCCGCTGCCCTGGATCCAGAAGTAGATAGCGACGGAGTTGTGCCGGTGACCCGGTAGGTTTTCGCCGGCCTTGATCCGCTGCACGCCCACGAAGATCAGCGGCGACGCGCCCGGGGCACCCTCCCACTGCTGGTTCACCAATGCGGCGAAACGCCGATACGCTGGGTAACGCTTGGGCTGCTTGTCCATCTCGTCAAGCACGTTCGAGATGGCCTGCCAACGCCAGACTCCAGGCGCGGTGTCCGTCGGCACCATCTGCTTGAAGTACGCATCAGGGTCCATGATCACGGAGTCCGAAAACGTGCTCTCGCCAGATTGCGTGACGACGCCATCCACGCCGACCCCACCGTGCTGGGCGAACTGATCGTCAGTCATAACGGCCCACCGATCCTTCTGTATAGAGAATGTCTTTCTGCATTTAGAAGACCATGTCCACAGAGTGGTGTCAAGGGTCACTATGCGGGAAACAGCGACTGCCCGATTTGACCCGAGACGTTGGATTGTCGGGCGCCTCAACCGTTTAGATCCGCTCGTCGACCGTCGGCGAGCGCGGCGTTCGAGACGGGGCCGGCACAGCGAACACGCATACCCGGAGTCGCGAGATGCTCGGCTCGACATGCCGAGGCCGCCCGGATGCACAGCCGGCTGAGCCGGGTTCCCGGCGTATCGACCCACCTACGCATGTACGGTGGCGGCCACGATTGGTCGACGTGGTGGCCGGCGCTGCTGGAGGGCCGGCGTACCGTCGCGAGCCCAGCCTTACGGACCGACGTCCCGCTACCGGGCTCCGGCCTTGACGATGTGCTCGGCGATCGCCAACGACGACGTAGCCGCGGGCGAGGGAGCGTTGCGGACCAACAGAATGCGGCCCGAGCGCTGCAGGACGAAATCATCGACGAGGTCACCGCGCCGAGTCAGCGCCTGCGCACGCACACCGGCCGGTGCCGGCTGCAAATCGTCGACCTCGATCGCCGGGACGTAGCGGCGCACCAACGCGGCGTAGCGCCGAGCCGACAACGAGCTGGCCAACTCGAGCAGGCCGGCCCGCCAATGTTGAGCCGCCAGCCGCCACATGCCGGGCCACGTCAGGATTCGCCGTAGATCGGCCGGTCTTATCGTGCGCCGCAAATATCCCTCGTACGCCAGCGCCAGAACAGCGTTCGGCCCGACGTGCACACCATCGTGGACGTCCCGGGTCAGGTGCACCCCGAGGAACGGATAGCGGGCATCGGGAACCGGGTAGATCATCCCGCGAACTCGGTCGCTCGCCTTCGGCGACAACGCATAATACTCACCGCGAAAGGGCACGATCCGAAGGTCGCCCGACTGCCCCGCCATCCGCGCGACCCGGTCACTGTGCAGGCCGGCGCAGGCAACCACGGTGCCGAATGACCGCTGCGTACGTCCCGTGTACACCTCGACCGTGTCAGTCGACTCGACGACGCCGGTAACCTCCGTTCCGGTCAGTACGGTGCCGCCACGAGCCTCGATGTCACGGACCAGCGCGGCGCACACGCCCACGTAGTCGACGGCCGCCGTGTGGGGCGAATACAACGCGGCAACTCCGCGCACGAATGGTTCGACGTCCGCCATCTCCGCCGGCCCCAAGCGGGTCACATCCGGCACGAGGTTGGCCGCCGAGCGGCGCTCGATCTCGGCGAGGGCGGCCAATTCATCGTCCGAGCTCGCGACGACGAGCTTGCCAAGCTCTCGATATTTGATCTGATGTTCGGCACAGAACTCGCGCAGCATCCCCGCACCCCGACGACACAGCTCCGCTTTGAGGCTGCCGGGCCGATAGTAGAGACCGGCGTGCACAACGCCACTGTTGTGGCCACTTTGGTGGGCGGCAAACCGGTCTTCTTTCTCGAATACCGTCACGGCGAGTCCGTCATAGCGCTGCGACAACTCGCGCGCCACCGCCAGACCGACGATGCCCCCGCCGATCACCGCCGCCGACTCCGGCTGTGCTTGGTGCATGTTCACTGACCCCTTCAGCCGGCGTGGCAGCCGGCCACCCGACAATAGACGCCAATAACGCCGGCGCTGGAACGCTTGGACCACGGCGCGTGGCGCCCGACCGGTGCAATGTTGACTGCGGTGCCGATGTCAAGCGGTGCCGCCGTCGACCGACCTCCGAACGACGGGTAATCCTACGGTGATATGTGCACCGGACCCCAGGCCGCTCGCATGCCGACGATCCGGTGGCCGCGACCGGGCCACCGGATCGGTACTACCGGCTTGAGGTCAGATTCCCTCGACCGCCTCGGCGACTCCATCTTTGACCGCGCGTTGGAATTCGGCATAGTCGCGCTCGTTCTGGTCGGCGTACGTCTCCGCGAAGTCCGTGATCGCCTGATCGAACTTGTCGGACCCGCCCAGGTACGCGGCCAGCGCGATGCGATCGCCGGAGCGGGCGTGCGCACGGGCCAGCGTCCACCCGCATAGCTTCGCGTAGCTCATCATGCCCGGCGGGCGCAGCATCTCGATCGGCACCGAGAATTTCCAATCGCGCAGCTGACGGACGTAGTAGTCGCGCTCGACCCCATCAGGTCCGGCGACATGAGTCCAGCCAAGGAAAATGTCGCTTTCTGCCTGCATGAGCCGCTGACCCGCGACGACACGCTCTCCCTGGTTGCGATACTCGCTGCGACCGCAAAAATCTTCCAACACCGACGGCTGCGCCTCTTTGCCCTGCAGGAACAACGGTTCGTCGCCGTGCCCGGAGTCCATGAGCAGAATCCACGCCCGAGTGCCGACACTTCCGACTCCGACCACCTTGCGGGCGACCTGGCTCAGCGTGAACTGCTCGAGCAGATGCCGTCGGTCGGATTGCAGACTGCGCCGGTACGTCCCCACCACCGAATGAAGGAGTTCGTAGATCGCGCTGCTGTCAACGTCGCTGAACACCTCTTCGACGGGCACGATCGTCGGCGGCTCGCTGATGATGCGCCGCTCACCGTCCACGACGGTAGTGAGCTTGCCCAATGCCTGCGTGCTGTCGCGAGTGTGAGCCTTGGCCAGCATCGACTCCATGGTTCTGATCCGCTTGGCCTTGATGCCGGACGTGAATTCGCCAACGGCGTCGTCGACATCGAGATGGGCGTACCAGACATCCATCAACGGCTGGTCGGCGAACGTACGCATCGCCATGCGGTAGGACTCGCCGACCGCGATGCCGACTTTGCGCCGCACCTTGGCCGGGAAGCCGTTGTCGCGGCCAGCGATCGAGAAACTCGCGGCCAGACGTTTGACGTCCCACTCGAATGGACCCGGAAGGGTCTCGTCGAAGTCGTTGACATCGAACACCAAGCGCCGCCCCGGTGAGGCAAACGCACCGAAATTCGAAAGGTGCGCATCTCCGCAAACCTGCACGCGCAGCCCGGACGCGGGCGTGTAGGCGAGATCGACGGTCATTGGCAGAGCGGCGCCCCGATAGAACGTGAACGGGGAAACCAGCATCCGGCCGTGGCGAATCGGAACCAGCTCAGTTACCCGCGACGTCGCCTGCGCCAACAGCAGCGCGACCGGATCCCGCGACCGGCGCGGGCCGAAGTCGGCGTGCGACTCCAACGGCGTCAATGCCCTGGCTGCCTTGCCGCGAGCCACCCGCTCCGCGCGACTCAGGTGCTCGGCGCTATCCGGCCGTGCCACTCGACCGCTTGACCGTCGGCCGCGTGTCGCTTTTTTGGCGACGCGTTCCACTACCGCCGTCATGACCGTTCCTCCAAACCGCAACGCGGTGCGCGTCATTCGACGCTCGCCGTGGCGCGGGCCGCTCGAATCCTGCGATGCACGAAGCCGAGACGGGCTGCCCTAATCGA
>DATCXD010000297.1:0-2268 GCA_036566005.1 Micromonosporaceae bacterium
GAACGAACGCGCGCAACACCGCCGCCTTGGCCCGATCCGGATCGAGCGGCTCGTCCGGCACCGGCTCCGGTGCGTACTCACGGACCGCCTCCTTGAACACCGCGCGGTCCGCGATCAGCTTGCCCTCGGCGACGCTGATCATTCCGCCCTGCTCGAGGCGGCGGATGGCGCGCACGACGTCGCGAGCCGGCAGACCGGTCGACGCCGCGACGGCCGACGGCGAGGTCGCCCCCAGCACCACCGAGGCGAAGACCAAGAGCCGCTCTTCCTCGGCCAGCAGGCCACACACCGTATCCGGTCGCACAAATGCGAATCTATCGCGTCTCGACTCGCGGCCGGTGCCGCATGTCCTGTCGCAGGCGTCGCTTAAACTCCGCCCATGCGCGCCTACCTCGACCTGCTCCAGCACGTGCTTGATCACGGTACGGACAAGGGCGATCGCACCGGCACCGGCACGCGGTCGGTCTTCGGCTACCAGATGCGATTCGATCTTGCCGCCGGCTTTCCGCTAGTCACCACGAAGCGGACGCACCTGCGGTCGATCGTGCACGAGTTGATCTGGTTTTTGCGCGGCGACACCAACATCGAATATCTGCACGATAACAACGTGACGATCTGGGACGAGTGGGCCGACGAGCACGGCGAGCTCGGCCCGGTCTATGGCAAGCAGTGGCGGTCGTGGGCGTGTCCGGACGGGCGCACGGTCGACCAGATCTCCGGGGTCATCGACGAGATCCGCCGCAATCCCGACTCGCGCCGGCTCGTCGTGAGCGCCTGGAATGTGGCCGACCTGCCCGAGATGGCGCTGATGCCGTGTCACGCGCTGTTCCAGTTCTATGTCGCCGACGGCCGGCTGTCCTGCCAGCTCTACCAGCGATCGGCGGACATCTTTCTCGGCGTGCCGTTCAACATCGCGAGCTATGCGCTGCTCACGCACATGATCGCGAGTGTCACCGGCCTTCGGGTCGGCGATTTCGTGCACACGCTCGGCGACGCCCACCTTTACAACAACCACGTGGACCAGGCCCGCACCCAGCTGGCACGCACGCCTCGGCCATTGCCGCGACTCGAGCTCACGCCGGGCGTGCGGTCGATCTTCGACTATCGGTACGAGGATGTTGTGGTGACCGGCTATGACCCGTACCCGTCGATCAAGGCGCCGATCGCGGTCTGAGGATGGACTCTCCGTTCGGCCGGCTGGTGCTCGTCGCGGCCCTTGATCGCGACAACGCGATCGGTCGGGCCAACGACATGCTCCCCTGGCACCTGCCCGACGACCTTCGGCGATTCAAGGCGATCACGCTCGGGCGGCCGGTCGTGATGGGGCACCGTACGGCCGTATCCATCGGCCGCGCGCTGCCGGGCCGGACGAACTACGTGCTGAGCCGCTGGCGATCGGCACCGTGGCCGGGGCAGGTCACCGTACGGTCCCTCGAAGAGGCCGTCGGTCTTGCGGGCGAGTCGGGGCTGACCGTCGGCGGCGGTGGCGAGGTGTATGCGCTGGCCTTGCCGTACGCGACCGGGATGCGCCTGACCTTGGTGGACGCCGTCGTCGCCGGTGCGGACACGTGGTTCCCCGGATTCGACCCTCGGTTGTGGACCGAGGTCGATCGGTCTCACCACGACGCCGACGACCGGCACGCGTACGCGTTCGACTGGGTCGACTACGTACGGGCACGGCCGACGGGACGGTAACCGCCAGCGTAGGAACCGTTACTCCTCGCTTCGCACACGACTGTTGACACAACGACGCCTGCACGGTGAACCCGCGATTCACCGCCGATCCGCTAGGTTTCGCGTGTGGCCGGATACGCGGATGATCTCGCTCTAGCGCACGTGCTTGCCGACACCGCCGACTCGATTTCGTTGAGCCGGTTCCGATCCCTGAGTTTGCAGGTGACCGAGAAGCCCGATCTGACGCCGGTGACCGACGCGGACACGGCCGTCGAGAAGGCTCTTCGCGCAACGCTTGCCCGCACCCGACCGAGGGACGCGGTTTTCGGCGAGGAGTTCGGGGCGACCGAGGCACCGGCCGGCCCGGGCCACCGGCGCTGGGTGATCGATCCGATCGACGGCACGAAGAATTACATCCGCGGCGTACCGATCTGGGCCACGCTCATCGCGTTGATGGATGGCGACCAGGTGGTCGTCGGTCTCGTGTCGGCCCCCGCGTTGCAGCGGCGATGGTGGGCGGCGACCGGCCATGGTGCCTACGCCGGCCGGCACGCATCCGCGGCGACACCGATTCGCGTCTCCGGCGTCCGCCGG
>DATCXD010000303.1:0-2156 GCA_036566005.1 Micromonosporaceae bacterium
GGCGATCTACGTCGGCCCCGGGCCGCGCAAGCCGCAGGACGTCGAAGGCTGGGGCGCGGTCGCGGCCGGCTGATGCGGCGATAGCCGCCTGCGGTTGCCGTGGAAGGATGGGCCGCGCGGCAACGGGGCCGATTCCAGCGCGGATGCCGGCTGCCGCGTGCGCCCGGAAGGAAGATCATGGATACCGCGATCACCATCCCCGCCGGTCTCAAGCCCGCCGACGGTCGTTTCGGCAGCGGGCCGAGCAAGATCCGCCCGGCCGCGGTGGACGCACTCGCCGCGCGCGCCCGCGACTACCTGGGCACTTCACACCGCCAACCGCCGGTACGGAGGGAAGTCGCGCGCCTCCGTCGCGGGCTCGCCGACTTCTTCAACCTGCCCGACGGGTACGAGATCGTCTTCGGCAACGGCGGCTCCAACGCGTTCTGGGACGTGGCCGCGTTCTCGTTGATCCACGACTGGGCCCAGCTCGCGACGTTCGGCGAGTTCGGCGCGAAGTTCGTCGCCGAGGTCAAGGGGGCGCCGTTCCTGGCCGAGCCGACCGTACGGACGGCGCCGGCCGGCAGCGCGATAAGCCTCGTTGCCGAGGCCGGTGTCGACTCGTACGCGACGGTCCACAACGAGACCTCGACCGGGGTGGCCGTCCCGGTGACCCGGGTGGACGGCGCCGACGAGGGTGCCTTGATGCTGCACGACGGCACCTCGGGCGCGGGTGGTTTGGACGTCGACGTACGGCAGAGCGACGTCTACTACTTCGCGCCGCAGAAATGCTTCGCCTCCGACGGTGGCCTGTGGATCGCGCTCCTGTCGCCGGCCGCGATCGAGCGCGCCTTTCAGATCAAGGCGACCGGGCGGTTCATCCCGGCATTCCTGGACCTGGTCGCGGCGCTGGAGAATTCCCGGCTCGACCAGACGTACAACACCCAGGCGCTGGCCACGGTATTCCTCGCCGCCGAGCAGACCGACTGGATGAATGCACATGGCGGCCTCGCCTGGGCCACGAAGCGTACGGAGTCCTCGGCCGCCATCCTGTACGGCTGGGCCGAAGCCTCGCCGGTCGCGACGCCGTTCGTGACCAACGCCTCGATCCGCTCGAACGTCGTCGGCACCATCGACTTCGTCGATGACGTCGACGCCGAGGCGGTCGCGGCGACGCTACGCGCGAACGGCATCCTCGACACCGAGCCCTACCGCAAACTCGGTCGCAACCAGTTGCGCATCGGGATGTATCCGGCCGTCGAACCGGCCGACGTCGAGGCGCTGACGGCCTGCCTCGACTACGTGCTGGGCGAGCTTTAGCGGATCCGAGCCGTCAGCCGCCGCCCGAGCGAATGTCGGGTGGCGCGAGACGGAAAAGTTGACGGTGATCCGGCGAATCGCGGCGCGGCTCCCGGCATCGCCCCCCGCCTCGGCGTACCGTATGGGCCTGGGTCAGCGTGGGCGGGCGCCGACCTTTCGCGCCCATCGGACGAGGAGGTAAGCGATGCGGCCGGTTCGCTTCGTCGCTCTCTCCGAGGACGGCCACGCATTCGTCCTCGCCGATGAGGTGGGCCGACTCCTCGCACTGCCGGTCGACGAACGGATCACATCGGCGATGAGCGCCGACCGGGCCGGGGCGAAGCCACCGGAGCCGGATCCGAATTCAGTGCTGTCGCCCCGCGACATCCAGGCCCGGATCCGGGCCGGCGAGACCGCCGACGAGGTGGCCCGATTGAGCGGCGTCCCGGTCGACCGGATTCTCCGCTACGCCGGGCCCGTACTGCAGGAACGCGCGATGCTCGCCCAGCACGCACGCCGGACGAAGCTCAAGGGTCAGGACCGCACCGCGACCCTCGCACAGATCGTGGACGCGCGCCTCAGCCAGCACGGCGTCGACTCGGAAAAGATCGCGTGGGACGCTTACCGGCGCGACGACGGCACGTGGCGGATCGTCGCGACCTGGCCGAGCGGCAAGGCCAGCGCGCAGGCCGTCTGGGAGCTGGACAAGGCCCGCCAGTTGGTCAGCGCGTACGACGACATGGCGCAGTATCTGAGCGTCGACCGACCGTCGCCGGTGCTCGGGCAGGATCAATCGCTGGGGCGCGGTCTCACGATGCCGACCCGAGGCGACTCCAGCCGTGGTGACCTGTCGCGCAGCGAACCGACACGTGGCGGCC